>JBDTSN010000500.1:0-2707 GCA_039931145.1 Burkholderiales bacterium
CAGGCCGAAATCCGCGCACACCTGCGCCACCGCGGCGCCCTCCATCTCGACGGCGAGCGCGTCGCGCAGCGCCTGTCGCAACGCGGCACTTTCGGCGACGGTGGAGACGAAGCGGTCGCCGCTGATGACGAGGCCCTGGTGCAGGCGCGCTCGCTCGATGCCGAAAGCCGCCAGCTGCGAAGCACCGACTTCGCGCGGCACATCGCGCAGACATGACTCCGTTGCGATGGCCAGCCTGTCCGCAAGTGCCGTATCGACGGCAAAGCGCGCGCGGCCGGTCAGCGGCACCTCGTAGCGTGGGAAGAGCGGCGACGCGTCCATGTCGTGCTGCAGCAGTTCGCGCGCGAGCACCACGTCGCCGACGCGTACATAGTGCGCCAAGCCGCCGGCGACGCCGGTGAACAGCAGCATCGATGGCGCGAACTCCGCGGCAAGCAGGGTGGCTGTCGTCGCTGCGGCGACCTTGCCGATGCCGCTGCGAGTCAGCACCACGCGCCGCCCGTGAATGAGGCCGCGATGGAACTCGCGCCCAGCGCGCACGACAAGCTGCGTTTGCGACAACAGCGGCAGCAAGGCGCGCAACTCCTCGCGCATCGCGGCGACAATGGCGACCGGAGCTTCGCGCGAAGTCATGAATTCATGCGACGGCCCCAGCGCCGAGCAGCCAGGCGAGGGCCGAGAAGCTCACGAACGCGATCGTGGTCGAGGTCATGATGATGCGCGCGACGCGGCCGTTGTCGGCGCCGAAGCGCTCGGCGAGCAGCGAGACGTTGCTCGCACTCGGCAGCGCGGCGGCGAGCACGAGTACCGTGAGGTTCAGATCCGACAGCGCCAACCCGGCGGCGTTCGCGAGCAGCCCGACGGCGAGCACGAGCAGCGGATGGACAAACAGTTTGAAGAGCGCGACCGGCACGAACTGCGCCGCGGGCGTTCGCGTATGCGCATGCTGGCCGGCGCGCCACAGCACGGTGCCGATCGTGAACAGCGCGACCGGTGTTGCGGCGTCGGCAAGCATCTTCACGATCTCGCCGAGTGCGCCCGGCAGCGCCCACCTGCCGAGCGAGAACACAGCGCCCAGGACGATCGCCCACGGCAGCGGATTGCCGAGTGCGCCGCGTACCGAGCGGCCCAAGGCGACGTGCAGCGACACGCCGCTTGCGGCGCCGCTGGCGAGGTGGCCGTGCATTTGCGCAAGGGCGATGCACAACGTACTCGTGAGAATGAGGTCGACAAGCAGCGTCACTACCATCGGGCCGACGGCGCGCTCGCCGAACAATGCGACGAGCAGCGGCACGCCCATGAAGCCGGTGTTCGGAAATGCGGCGACGAGTGCACCGAACGCCGCATTCGTCAGGTCCACGCCATTGCCGTCCGCGCCGCGCCGGAGCGTCATCGCAACTGTAAAGGCAACCATCGCGAGCGCGCAGAAGCCATAGACGATGAGCAGCGCCGGATCGAGCAATTCCGCAAACGGCGTTCCGGCCCCGAAGCGAAACAGCATGCACGGCAGCGCAAAGTAGAGAACGAAAGTATTGAGCCCCGGAATCGCCGCTTCGGGCAGCACCCGTAAACGCGCCGCGAGATAGCCGCAAAGCACGAGGGCGAAGAACGGAACGGTGATCGCAAGGATGGCCGGCATCGGGTGCCGAGTATCGCAAGCCGCGCCCTCCCTCGCCCCTCTGGGGCGAGGGCTGGGGAGTGGGGCCGTTCACTCGCCGCACGGGGAGGCCAGAGGCGACAGGCGTGCGCGAAACCACTGCACCACGCCGCCGCGCCCGCCTCAACGGTGCGCGCGTTGCCGATGACGAACAGCGCGCCCGTTGGCCGCCAAGGCTGCGTCAGGCAGCGCCAGCCTTGCGCCGCGCGCGCACCGCGTCGGCCAGGCCTTGCAGCACCGGCAGCGTCTGCGCCATGCCGATGCAGGCATCCGTCACCGACACACCCGGCCGCAGCGGCTGGCCGGGCACGATGTCTTGCCGGCCTTCATGCAGATGACTCTCGATCATCACGCCGATGATGCGCGCGTCGCCGGCCGTGACCTGCGCCGCGACGTCGGCGGCGACCTCGATCTGGCGTGCGTGCTGTTTGCTGCTGTTGGCGTGCGAGACGTCGATCATGACTTGCGCACGCAAGCCCGCCGCGTCGAGCCGGGCGCAGGCTTGCGCGACATCCGCTGCGTGAAAGTTCGGCGACTTGCCGCCGCGCAGGATCAGATGGCAGTCGTCGTTGCCGCGCGTCTCGAAGATCGCGGCCTGCCCCATCTTTGTCATTCCCATGAAAGCGTGCGACGCGCGCGCGGCGAGGATCGCGTCGGCTGCGACCTTCACGCTGCCGTCGGTGCCGTTCTTGAAACCCACCGGGCACGACAGGCCGCTTGCGAGTTGACGGTGGCTCTGGCTTTCGGTCGTGCGCGCGCCGATAGCGCCCCAGCTCACGAGATCGCTGATGAACTGCGGGCTCAGCAGGTCGAGAAACTCGGTGCCCACCGGGAGGCCGATCGCGAGCACGTCGAGCAGCAGGCGGCGCGCCATCTCGAGCCCCTCGTTGATCGCGAAGCTGCCGTCGAGGTGCGGATCGTTGATGTAGCCCTTCCAGCCGACCGTCGTGCGCGGTTTCTCGAAGTACACGCGCATGACGACGAGCAGCGCGTCGTCATGCGTCCGCGCCTGTTCGTGAAGTTGCCCGGCGTATTCAAGCGCCTCATCGT
>JBDTSN010000501.1:0-2706 GCA_039931145.1 Burkholderiales bacterium
GAATCATGTTGGCGCTGCAGCACCCGCAACGATTCGGCGGCGAGCACGACGTCGAAATAGCGCTCCGCCGTGCGCAGCATCAGCGACTGCTGGGCGCCGGCCCATTCGAGCTCGGCCATGTCGGCGGAGAGTTCGAGCTGGCGCTTTTGAGCGTCGCGCTCGCGATTGATGAGCGGCTGGCGCGCCTGCAGCGCCCAGCGCGTCGCCGTGCCTCCGTTGATCGAGGTGTTGAAGTCGACGCCGTTCGAGGTGCCGAGGCCGGGCGCCGTGAACTGCGCGCCGCTCGTCTCCATCTCGTTGTTGGCGACGCCCACCGTGCCGCTGAACTGCACGTTCGGCCGCCACAGCGACGCGCCCTGCTCGCGCCGCGCTGCGCCCGCCTCGCGCGCCGAGCGCGCGGCGCTGTACTCGAGGTCGTTTTGCTGCGCGGCGCGCCAGGCGTCGAGCAGATCGGTCGCCAACGCAGGCTGCGACGCCAGGGCAAACCAGGCTGCAGCGAGCGCGATCGCGGTGCGGCGCAGCGTCACGCCGGCGCCCTCCCCGGCGTGTGCTGGCGCACCCAGGCGACGAGATCGCCCGCCGCCATCGCACCCGACACGCGCGCGACTTCCGCGCCCTTGTCGAACAGGATCATGGTCGGGATGCTGCGGATGGCGTGGGTTGCGCTCGCCTTCGGCGACGCGTCGCTGTCGACCTTGGCGAAGCGCACATCGGGCAACTGTTTGGCGGCGCTTTCGAACTGCGGCGCCATCTGCTTGCACGGCCCGCACCACGCGGCCCAGAAATCGACGAGCACCGGCAATTCGGTGCCGGCGATGACCTTGAGCAGCGTCGCGTCGGTGAGCGCGACCGGCACCGCGGCCATCAGCGCAGCGCCGCACTTGCCGCACACCGCACCATCGTGCAGCCGGGCCTCGGGCACGCGATTCGTGGCGGTGCAGGAGGGACAGACGAGATGCATGTCACGCTCCCTTGGGCGCACCGAGCTTGCGCATGATGGTCTCGAGCAGGCACCACTGGGTGAGTGCGCTTTGCAGCAGGTTCGCGCCAACGAAGGCGGTGAACGCAAGCCACCACTGGCTGACGAAGACCGGGCTGCCGGGGATGCCGAGCGCGAGCGACAGCAGGATGAAGATGCCGGCGAGAAGACGGACGAGTTGCCAGGATTTCATATCAAGCTCCTTTCGGTTGAAGTTGGGTCTGCGGTTGCGAGTCGGGGGGAAGAAGATCCGCGACGCGGTTCCGATACGCGACGTAGTACAGCAGCGGAATCACGATCAGCGTCAGCAGCGTCGAGACGAGGATGCCGAAGATGAGCGAAATCGCGAGACCGTTGAAGATCGGGTCGTCGAGGATGAAGAAGGCGCCGAGCATCGCGGCCAGGCCGGTGAGCAGGATCGGCTGCGCGCGCGTCACGGCCGCGCTGACGACCGCCTGCTTGAACGGCATGCCGGTGCGCGCTTGCAGGTTGATGAAGTCGACGAGCAGGATCGAGTTGCGGACGATGATCCCGGCGAGCGCGATCATGCCGATCATGCTTGTCGCCGTGTACTGCGCGCCGAGCAGCGCGTGGCCCGGCATCACGCCGATGATCGTGAGCGGAATCGGCGCCATGATGATGAGCGGCGTCAGGTAAGAGCCGAAATGGGCGACGACGAGCAGATAGATCAGGATCAGGCCGACTGCATAGGCGATGCCCATGTCGCGGAAGGTCTCGTAGGTGATCTGCCATTCGCCGTCCCATTTGATCGAGTAGCCGCGATACGGATCGAGTGGCTGACTGATGAAGTGCTCTTGCAATGTGCCGCCACCCGGCGTCGGCAGCGCGGTGACTTCCCCGCGCATCTTGAACATGCCGTAGAGCGGGCTGTCCACCGCGCCGGCCATGTCGGCGACGACGTAGTTCACCGGCAGCAGATCCTTGTGATGGATCGGCTGCTCGCGCAGCGTGTCGCTCACCGTCACGAGTTCGCGGATCGCAACCAGTTGGCCCTGCGCGTTGCGCACCGAGAGTTGCAGCAGCGAGTCGAGATCGCCATGCCGGTCGGCGGGCAGTTCGATCGTCGCCGCGGCGGGGTACTTGCTCGCGTCGTGCAGATAGGCGGTCGCCTCGCCCGAGAAGCCGGCCCGCAGCGTGGAGACGATCTCCTGCTGCGAGATGCCGAGCATCGCCGCCTTGCGCCGGTCGACGATCAATAGCTTCTTCGGCGCATCGGCAATGCTGCTGTCGTCGATATCGACGACGCCTGGCGTTGAAGCGAACACGCCGCGCACGGCCTTTGCAACTTCGCGCCGGCCGGCCTCCTCGGGGCCGTAGATCTCGGCGACGAGCGGCGAGAGCACCGGCGGGCCGGGTGGAACCTCGACAACCTTGACGTTCGCGCCATGGCGCTTGCCGATCTCCTGCAGCGCCGGACGCACCCGGGTCGCTATCGCATGGCTCTGCTCGTCGCGCTCGTGCGCATCGATCAGATTCACCTGCAGGTCACCGACCGCGCCACCGCTGCGCAGGTAGTACTGGCGCACGAGGCCGTTGAAGTTGATCGGCGCCGCGGTGCCGGCGTAGGCCTGATAGTTCGTCACTTCGGGCACCGTCGCGAGATGGGCGCCGAGCTCGTGCAGCACGGCGGCCGTCTTCTCGACCGGCGTTTCGGCCGGCATGTCGACGATGACCTGGAACTCCGACTTGTTGTCGAACGGCAGCAT
>JBDTSN010000502.1:0-2703 GCA_039931145.1 Burkholderiales bacterium
CCTATGTCTTCAAGCGCGAACTGCTCTACGTGCCCTTCTTCGGCTGGGCGATGGCGCGCATGGACATGATCCACATCGACCGCAGCCGGCGCACCGAAGCGTGGGCGCGCGTCGCCGCGCAGGGTGCGAAGCTGATGGCGCGTGGCCACTGGGTCATCATGTTTCCCGAAGGTACGCGCAGCGCGCGCGGCGGCCAGGGTGTCTACAAGGCGGGCGGCACGCGCCTGGCCATCGATACCGGGCGACCGGTGGTGCCGATCGCTGTCGCCTCTGCGCGCTGCTGGCCGCGCAAGTCATTCCTGATTCGCCCGGGCGTCGTCGATGTCTCTATCGGCGAGCCGATCGCGTCCGCCGGCCGCAAGCCCGACGAGCTGATGCGTGAGGTCGAATCCTGGATCGAAGCCGAGATGCGGCGCCTGGACCCGAAGGCTTATGCCGGCGTGCCTGCACCAGCCAGGGCTTGAAGCGACATGCCCCGCGTCACGCACTTCGCGAACACCTTGCAACTGACCTTGTTCGACGCTGCGCCGCCGCCTGATGCGTTGGGCGGGACGGCGCGGATGGCCGCGCCCGTGCCGCAGTGGAGCGCACCGCCGATCGAGGTGCCGGCGTTGCTCGCGGCCGCGCCTGCCTCTGCGCAGGCACCGCATGCGACTCCTGCGCAGGCTGCGCCAGCCCAGACCGCGCCCGCGCCGTTCATGCCGCGTGTTCAGGCTGCGCCGGCACCGCATGCAACCGCGGGAGAATCCGCCCCGCTGTCGTTCCCCCATCCTCGCGCGCAGCGCGAGGTGCTGCTGGGTGTGCACCGTGTCGGCTACGAACTGCGCCGCTCACGCCGGCGCAGCATCGGCTTTTCAGTCGGTACCGAAGGGCTCTCGGTCGCCGCGCCGCGCTGGGTCGGGCTTGGCGACATCGAAGCCGCGCTGCGCGAGAAGTCCGCCTGGATCCTGCGCAAGCTCGCCGAGCAGCGCGAGCGCGCGCAGCGCCTGCAGGCAGCGCGCATCGAGTGGCGCGACGGCGCGACGCTTCCCTTCCTCGGCGAGGCGGTGATCGTCGTACTCGACCCGCGCTCCGGCGCGCAAGCCGGGGGTGCGGTGCTGAATGCAGCAGCCGAAGTAATCCCAGGTGTCCCGCGGCTCACGCTGCATATCGGCTTGCCGCACGAAGCGACGCCGCAACAGATCCGCGACGCGGTGCAAAGCTGGCTGCAACGCCAAGCGCGCCGCATCTTCGAAGAGCGCTGCCGGCACTTCGCCGCACTGCTCAAGGTGGAGTGGCGCCGCCTTTCGCTGAGTTCGGCGCAGACGCGCTGGGGGAGCGCGAGCGCCGACGGATCGGTGCGCCTGAACTGGCGCCTGGTGCACTTCGGGATGGCGACGATCGACTACGTCGTCGCCCACGAACTCGCGCACCTGCGCCACATGGACCACAGCCCGCGGTTCTGGGATGTGGTGAGCTCCGTCGTGCCGGACGTGGAACGCGCGCGCGGCGTACTTCGCAGCGTTGTGCTGCCGGTGTTCGAATAGTTCCATTCGGATGCTTGGCACATCGCTCCGCATCCGGCACGGCCGGTGCCGATCGAACGATGGTCATCGGCCCGAAGTGGTTGCTCCAGTCGCTGTCGAGCGCGTCGAAGCCATGGCGGCCGTCGACCAGGCACGTCCGCGTCAGCTGTTCTGCCAGATCACTTTCGTGCCGGATGACTCCCAACGCTCGTAGTTCCTGGCGTACAACTCCTCGATCCGGTTGCGCTTGACCTTGAAGGTCGGCGTGATGACGTCGTTCTCGACCGTCCAGGGCGTGGCGGCCACCACCAGGCACTGCAAACGCTCGTGCGGATCGAGCGTCGCATTGATGGTCTTGAGGTGTTGTGCCAGCGACTGCTCGAGTTCGGCGCGTGCGCTTGCATCGGCCGCCCGGCTGAGGTAGTCGGCACCGAGCATGACGATACCCAGGGGTTGCCCCAGATTTGCGCCGGTGACCACACAAGCCTCGATGGCTTCGTGCATCACCAGCTTGTCCTCGATCGGCGCCGGGGCCACGTATTTGCCCTTGCCGGTCTTGAACAGGTCCTTGACGCGCCCGGTGATGCTCAGGACGCCATGGCTGTCGATGCTGCCCTTATCGCCGGTGCGCAGCCAGCCGTCTTCGGTCATCGCCTCGCGGGTCTTCTCGGGTTCCTTGAAGTAGCCCAGCATCATCGCCGGGCTGCGCATCTGGATCTCGCCGGTCTCGGGATCGATCCGGTCTTCGACGCCCTCGTACGCAGGCCCCACGGTGCCTTGCTGGTTCTTGCCGGGCTCGGTGATGTGGGACACCGCCAGGTTCTCGGTCATGCCGTAACCTTCGTTGATGTCCAGGCCGATCTTGCTGTACCACTGCAGCAAGGCCATCGGCATCGGCGCCGCGCCACCCGCCGCGATACGGCACTGGTCCAGGCCGAGCGCCTTCAGCACCTTGCGCCGCACGATGCCGCCCAGGATCGGAATCGACAGCATGCGGTTGAGCTTGGCCGGCGGCATCTTGTGGTGCACGCCCTGCTGGAACTTCACCCACAGGCGCGGCACCGAGATGAAGAGCGTCGGATGGGCACGTTGCACATCGCCCGTGAAGGTCTCGAGCGAGTCGGCGAAGTAGATGCGCACGCTGGTGCGCAGCCAGCCATGCTCGACCAGCACGCGTTCGACCACATGCGCCAGCGGC
>JBDTSN010000503.1:0-2698 GCA_039931145.1 Burkholderiales bacterium
AGGTTGGTGCTCTATCCAGTTGAGCTACGGGCAGCTACTTTCAGGCACGAGTTTACGCGGCGCTGCTTGGGATGGATGCACGGGGATCAATGCGCGCTGGGGTGCTTCAGCATCACATAACCCTGATGTCTGCCGGCCTCGACCCAGCGCGGATCGGCGGCAAGGCCGAGGGCATCGAACCGGCCTTGCGGCAGCAACAGGATCGCCGGCTTGTCACTCGCGAGCCAGCGCTCGATCTCGGCAGGGTCTTTCACCTCCAGCGCGCGCCCGCCCGAATAGAACTGGCCCGAGAACGGCCGCTGGTAGAGATAGACAAGCGGCAGGTTCGTGTCGCGCACCGTGGCGAGCAGTTGGCGCTGCGAGCGTGCCTCGCTGAAATGGCCGTGGCCGAACAGCAGCAGCCCTGCGAGCACGATCGGCATGATCAGGCCGAGCAGCCAGACGCGGCTCGCCGCACCCTTCGGTTCGCGCTCCATGGAGAGCCGCGCCGTGATCAGCGCGAATGCGGGCAGCGCGGGCAAGGCATAGGACTCGAGGATGTTGCGCGCGAGCGTGAACAGGATCAGCGGCGCAAGCACCCAGCACCACAGATAGGCCATCTGCGGGTCGGGTGACGGGCAGCGTGTTACGGCCGACACCGGCCTGCGCCGCAGCAGCGCCAGGGCGACGATGGCCCAGGGCAGCGCGGAGCCGAACGCATAGAGCCAGATCGCGCCGCGCGCGCGTTCGTGACCACCACCATAGAGGTCGCCCGTCCAGCCGGGTTGCGTGAAGCGCTGCCAGTGTTCGCCGATGATGAAGTAGTGCAGAAAGCCCGGCGTCGCATGTTCGGCGGCGAGATACCAGGGGAGCGCGAGGGCAAGCGTCAACCCCAAACCGCGCAACCAGGGCAATTGCCGCCACGCGCGGCGCCAGTCGCGTGTCCACAGCAGCCACAGGAAGAGCGCGATGCCCGTCATCACCGCCGCCACCGGCCCCTTGGCGAGCAGGCCGACGGCCAAGCCAACGAAGAACCACCAACGGTCGGCCCCGCCCGGTTTGTCGCGCGACACCGCGTTCCAGAACGCGACCATCGAAAGCGTCATGCCAAGCGTCATGAAGACATCTGTCGCAACCGCACCCGCGATCAGGAAGCCGAGCACCGATGAGAGCAGGACGAGTGACGCCGCCATCGCCGCAGCGCCGCGCGGTGCGGGTGCGTGCGGCCAACGCCAGAAGAGCGCCGCCGTCGCGAGCGCGGCGATCAGCGTCGCAACGCGCGCGCCGAACTCGTTGACGCCGAAGATCGCCATCGTCGCCGCGCTCGCCCAGAACGAAAGTGGCGGCTTGCCCCAGAACGGCACGCCGTAGTCCCACTGCGGCGTGATCCAGTTGCCGGTCTCGAGCATCTTGCGGCCGATCTCGCCGTAGCGCGCCTCGGTGGTGTCGGTCAGCGGATACATGCCGAGGCTCGCGAGTCGGGCGAGCACGACGACGAGCAGCACGCCCAGCAGCAAGCGGCCCGGCTTCATGCGTCGGGTGCGTCGCCGACCCGGCTCACTTGTGCTTCGGCTTTGAGTGCGACCGCAGGCGGCGCGTCGCTCGCCGCCAACTCAACCGTGCGTTGCCGATAGATACCGCTCAGCAGATAAAGCGGCCGGCCCTTGACCTCAACGAACATGCGCGCGAGGTACTCGCCGATGATGCCGAGCGCGATCAACTGCACGCCGCCAAGAAAGAGCACCGTCACCATCAGCGACGGATAGCCGGCAACCGGGTTGCCATAGAGCAGCGCCTTGCCGAAGACAAGCAAGGCGTAGGCAAACGCGAAGAGCGCGGTCGCCAGGCCGACGTAGCTCGCGAGCTTGAGCGGCATGCTCGAAAACGACGTGATGCCCTCGATCGCCAGATTCCACAGCCGCCAATAATTCCACTTCGTGACGCCCGCAAAACGTGCATCGCGCTCGTAGTCGATCGTCGTCTGGCGAAACCCGACCCACGCGAACAGGCCTTTCATGAAGCGCGTGCGCTCGGGGCAGGCCTGGAGTGCCTCGACGGCGCGCCGGCTCAGCAGCCGAAAGTCACCGACGTCGGCCGGGATCGGCTGCTCTCCGATCGAGCCGATGAGGCGATAGAACCAGCGCGCGCTCGCCTTCTTGAACCAGCTCTCGCCCTCGCGGCTTG
This sequence comes from Burkholderiales bacterium, assembly GCA_039931145.1. GTDB lineage: Bacteria > Pseudomonadota > Gammaproteobacteria > Burkholderiales > Burkholderiaceae_C > CAIKUF01. The sequence goes on from JBDTSN010000503.1 coordinate 2,164, forward strand.
CGCGCCGCATCATGACGACGTCGGCGCCGGCCTTCCATTCGCGAAGCATGTCGCCGATCAGTTCCGGCGGGTCTTGCAGATCAGAGTCGATCACGACCACGGCATCGCCTGCGGCGTGATCGAGCCCGGCCGTCATCGCGATCTCCTTGCCGAAGTTGCGGCTGAAATCAAGCACGACGACGCGCGCATCGGCCGAGGCGAAGCCACGCAGCACATCCATCGAGCCATCGCTGCTGCCGTCGTTGACGTAGACCACTTCGGACGCGACGGGCAGCGCATCGAGCGCGGCGACGAGGCGGCGATGAAAGTCCTGGATCACCGGCGACTCGTTGAAGACGGGAACGACGACGGACAACTCGATGCCCGCTGGCCGCGGCACCGAACTCGCTGAAGCGGGAGGCAGGGGCAAAGCGCGCATCGAATCCAAGAGGGTGACTTGATGGAGGCTGCCGCCGCGAATGGACGGTCGATGGGCCTGGCGATGGTCGGGGTGGCGGGATTCGAACTCGCGACCTACTGGTCCCAAACCAGTTGC
>JBDTSN010000504.1:0-2698 GCA_039931145.1 Burkholderiales bacterium
CCGTGGGACGAGGCCTGGGGCTGGCGCGCGGCCTTCACGGCGGGCGCGGCGCGCTTGCCGCCGGTGGCCGCCGCGCCCGCCGAACTCGACGCGGGCACGCTCGTCTACCCGCTGCCACCGGGGCCGTGCCGGCTCGACCCGCTCGCGGCCGTTGCGCCAATCTTCTGGATCGGCGCCGATCTCGACGTCGAGCCGCATCCAGCGGCGGCTCCGCGATTCACGGCGCGAGGCGAATGCCCGGCGGATGGTGTGCGATGAGCGACCGCACCGTACGCACGCTCTGGCGCAATACTTCGCTTGCGACGCTCGCATCGCGCGGTGACGCAACGCCATGGGGCTGGATGCCGCGTGCGGCGCTTCTCACCGAAGGCGAACTCATCGTTTGGACGGGTGAAGAGTCCGCACTGCCTGCGGGGTTGGGCGTGACTGCCGAGCAAGACCTCGGTGGCGCGCTTGTCACGCCCGGGCTAGTCGATTGCCACACGCACCTCGTCTACGGCGGGCAGCGCGCAGACGAATTCGAGATGCGCCTGCAAGGTGCGAGCTACGAGGCGATCGCGCGCGCCGGTGGCGGCATCCGTTCCACCGTTGCCGCGACGCGCGCCGCGAGCGACGAAGCGCTTTTCGCATCGGCGCAGAAGCGTGCGTTGGCGCTGATGGCCGAGGGCGTGACGACGCTCGAGGTGAAGTCCGGCTATGGCCTGTCGCTGCACGACGAGGCGCGCTGCCTCGCGGTCGCGCGCCGTCTGGGCCGCGAACTGCCGCTCTCGGTGCGCACGACGTTTCTCGGCGCGCACGCGATCCCGCCTGAATTCGAGGGCCGCGCCGATGAGTACATTGCGGCCGTCTGCGAATGGCTGCCGGAGCTTCACGCCCAGGGCCTGGTGGATGCAGTCGATGCCTTTTGCGAGACGATCGGTTTCACGCCGCAGCAGACGCGACGCGTGTTCGACGCGGCGCGGGCGCTCGGCCTGCCGGTCAAGCTGCACGCCGAACAGTTGAGCGACCAGGGCGGCGCAGCGCTCGCCGCCGGCTATGGGGCGCTTTCGTGCGATCACCTGGAATACCTGAGCGAGGCCGGCGTTGTGGCGATGGCGCGCGCCGGCACGGTCGCCGTGCTGCTGCCGGGGGCGTTCTATTTCCTGCGCGAGACGAAGTTGCCGCCCGTTGCCGCGCTGCGTGCCGCAGGCGTGCCGATCGCGATTGCGAGCGACCACAACCCGGGTTCTTCGCCGGGCCTGTCGCTGCTGCTGATGATCAACATGGCGTGCACGCTGTTTCGCCTGACGCCCGAAGAAGCCGTTCGCGGCGCCACCGTCAACGGTGCGCGCGCGCTCGGCCTCACGGATCGCGGCACGCTCGAGACCGGGCAGCGTGCCGACTTCGTGGTCTGGGATCTGGAGCATCCGAACGAGCTGGGCTACTGGTTCGGACACAACCCGTGCCGCCGTGTCGTCGTCGGCGGCGAAGAGAGAACGCGATGAACACCGACATCGCCACCCTGCATCACGGCAGCACGCCGCTTCTGGTCAGCTTCCCGCACGTCGGCACCGCGATTCCGGAAGATATACGCGCGCGCCTCATGCCCGATGCGCTGCACGTCGCCGATACCGATTGGCACCTCGAGCCGCTCTACGCCTTTGTCCGCGCGCTCGGCGCGAGCACCCTCGTGCCGCGCCATTCGCGCTATTGCATCGACTTGAACCGCCCGCCCGAGAACACGCCGATGTACGCGGGGGCGAACAATACCGAGCTGTGCCCGACCCGCGCCTTCACCGGCGAGCCGATCTACCGCGAAGGCACGGCGCCCGACGATGCCGAGGTCGCGCGCCGTTTGCAGTATTACTGGCGCCCGTATCACGATGCGCTCGCCGACGAGCTTGCACGCTTGAAGGCGGAGCACGGCCACGCGCTGCTGTTCGACGCCCATAGCATCAAGTCCGAGTTGCCTTGGCTGTTCGATGGTCGATTGCCGGATCTGAACCTCGGCACCGCTGATGGAGAAAGCTGCGGCTTGCCACTTCGCAACGCATTGGCGCGCGTGCTGCAATCGCAATCGCGCTACACGCACGCCGTCGACGGCCGCTTCAAGGGCGGCTACATCACGCGCCGCTACGGCCGGCCGCGCGAGGGCGTGCAGGCGGTGCAGCTCGAGATGTGCTGGAGCAGCTACATGGCCGAGACACCGCCTTACGAGATCGACGAACAGCGCGCGAACGGCGTGCGTCCGCTGCTGCGCAAGCTGATCGGGACGATGCTCGCGCACGACGCGCGCGCCGCGTCATGAGCACGACGGGCCGCTCCCGAGTGCTCATCCCGAAGCGCACCGCGCGCAGGGGAGTCCAGTGAGCAAGCGGTACTGGGCGCTGCGCGCGTGGCTTGCCGGTGCGTGGCACGAGTGTGTGCTGCTCAGCGTCGACGTCGACGGCCGCTGGTCCGAGATCAGCGCCGGCGTTGCCGCGCCGCCGGGTTGCGAGCGGCTCGACGGGCCGGTGATCCCTTCCCTCGTCGATGCGCACAGCCACGCCTTCCAGCGCGCGATGGCGGGCCTGGCCGAGCGGCGCGAAGCGGGCGAGGACGACTTCTGGTCGTGGCGCGACCGCATGTACCGCGTCGCCATGCGCATCACGCCCGCGCAACTGCGCGCCGTCGCGGCGCAGCTCTACGTCGAGCTGCTGCGCGGCGGCTACACGCAGGT
>JBDTSN010000505.1:0-2692 GCA_039931145.1 Burkholderiales bacterium
GCTGGTTGCCTTGTGGTGCGCATCGAAAGAGAAGACCCGTCGCGGCAGGCGGTGGCCGCCGGGCGCGACGCCGAAGCGCCTCGGAAGTACACGGAACCGCAAACGGTAACCAAGGCCCACAGTCGGGCCTCTGAGCAGTTATGTTCCATCTTTCGCCGGACAAGTCTCTCGCGACGGAGTCACTGAGATGCAGCTGCCACCGGGCGCCTTCCTGGGCGGTGCGAAAGGGCGGCTGCTGCCGCCGTCGATTCCGTTGCGATTCTTCGGCTCGGCGATTGCGTTTCACGTGCTGGCCTGGCTCGCGCTCGCTGCGGGCGCTGCGCATTGGACGCAATTCGGCGGCGGGCTCGGCTGGCCGCTGGCCGCGCTGCATCTGGTGACGCTCGGCGTGCTCGCGATGACGGCGATAGGCGCTGGGGCGCAACTGTTGCCGGTCGCGACGCGCAGGCCGGCGCCGGGGCATCGCCTGCTTGCCGTGATCTGGTGGATTTACACGCCGGGTGTCGCGGTGCTCGCGCTCGGCATGGGGCTGGCGCATCCACAACTGCTCGCGGCCGGCGCGGTGGCGGTGATGTCCGCGCTCGCGGCATGGGGCGTGCTGATGCTGCGCAATTTGCTCGGCGCGCGTGGCATGCCCGGAGTGGTCGCCCATGGCTGGGCGGCGATGTTGTCGCTTGCGATCGTGCTCGGGTCGGCGCTTGCGCTGGCTGCCACCTGGCTCGGTTGGCCGGCGCCGGCGCGTGACACTAGCCTCGGCCTGCACGTCGTGTTCGCGCCGTTTGGCTTCATGGGCCTGCTTGCGCTCGGTCTCGCCTACATCCTGGTGCCAATGTTCGCCCTGGCGGACGCGCCTACGAATCGCAAGCAACTCACGTCGTGGACGTTCGCGGTCGTCGGGATCCTTCTGGCCGCGCTCGCCGCGCCGGGGTTGTTGCCTGACGCGTTGGTGAATGCCGCGCCGCAGGCGTCGATCGCGCTGCGAGTTGCTGCACTGCTCGCAGGCGCCGCCGCCGTGTCGCTTCATCTGCGCCTGATGCTGACGGCACTGCGAACCGGCATGCGCCCTGAACTCGGCCGTTCGTTCACCCTTGTTCGGATTGGCTGGGGTGGCTTGCTTGCAAGCCTCGTGCTTGCCCTCGCGCTCACGCTCGGCGCGCCGCTGCCGCGACTGCCGCTGCTGTTCGGTCTGTTCGTGATCGGCGTCTGGCTGCTGAGCTTTCTGTTGGGCATCCTGCAGCGCATCCTGCCGTTCCTGGCCGCGATGCACGGCGGCAGCGGGCGGCGTGCGCGGACGCCGTCGGCGCTCACGCACGATGGCGCGCTGCGTGTTCATTTTTTCTGCCACCTGGGTGCGCTCGCCTTGCTCGCGCTCGCCGTCATCTTCGACAGTGCGTGGCTCACACTCGCTGCCGCGGTCGTCGGCAGTTTCGGTGCGATTGCCTTTGGCGTCTTCTTCGTCGTCCTGCTGCGGCGCATGCGATCGCCTGCGCGTTGAGATGGATCAAGCGCTGCGGTGGCGTGCGGTGCTAATCTGGTACTAGAGTACCTTTATTGAGACCGCAATGAACTATTCGCGCCAGGTCAGCCGCACGCTCGACGAGGAGCACCGTAACAATCTCGAGTTGCTCGGCAAGGTCGAGCAGGCGCTGGCGCGCGCGACAAAGCGCGATGCCAGCCTGAACGGCCTGCTGACGCAGTTTGCGCAAGCGCTGGATCACGACATCGAGCGCCATTTTCGCTTCGAGGAGGAGTCGCTCTTCCCGCGTATGGAAGAGGCCGGTGATGGCGACATGGCCGCGCTGCTCATCGAGGAGCACGACACGATCCGCGAGGTGGCGGCCGAGATGCTGCCGCTCGCGCGCGCGGCCGTCGACGGCACGATCGACACGGAAGGCTGGACCACGCTGCGGCGCAGCGCACTCGAGATGGTCGAGCGCCAGGTGGCGCACATCCAGAAGGAGACGATGGCGCTGCTGCCGCTGCTCGACGATCTGCTCGACGACGATACCGACCGCAACCTCGTCTTTGCCTACGCCGAACTTTGATTGCGCGGCGTACGGCCGGCGCCGACCTTCGACAGTCCGAGGTCTGAATCACCCCCCAAGGAGAACCGTCCCATGACCGAGACCCTCACCCCGAGCCTGACGATCCGAGCGCTCGCCCGCAGCGACCTGGACGCCGTCGTCTCGATCGACGCCGCGATCGAAGGCCGGCCGCGCCGAGCGTACGTCGAGCGCCGCCTCGCCGCCGCGCTGCGCGAGCCGAAGTTGCACGCGCAGTTTGCCGCCTGCAGCGAAGATCGGCTCGACGGCTACATCATGGCGCGCGTGCTCGAAGGCGAGTTCGGCCGCACCCAGCCGGGCCTGCGACTCGAGATGGTTGCGGTGCGCGCCGACTTGCGCGGCCAGGGTGTCGGCAAGCGCTTGTTCGAAGCCATCTCGAAATGGGCCGGGCGCCACGGCGTGGGTGATCTGCGCACCGCGGCGACGTGGCGCGACGCCGGCATGCTGCGCTGGATGGACGCGATGGGCTTCGAACTGGCGCCCAATCTTGTCCTCGGTCGCGTGGTCGGTGACGACCCCGAAGTGCCCGAAGACCCGGACTCGATCATCCTGCCCGAGGGCCAGGGGCCGGGCCACGAGATCGACTTCGGCGCGCCGGAGGCGAACGACTTCGAGCGCATCGGCCGCGA
>JBDTSN010000506.1:0-2687 GCA_039931145.1 Burkholderiales bacterium
GAGATCGAGAAGCGCATCAACGAGGAGAACGCGCGGCCCAAGAAGCGCTACATCAGCCCGGCGACGCGCGAGGAGGTCTATGCCCAGTACTATGACCAGTTGCGGCGCAAGATCGAGGATCGCGGCACGCGCAACTTCCCCGAGCAACACGGCAAGAAGCTCTACGGTGAGCTGACGATGAACGTGACGATCGACGCCGAGGGCCGGGTCATCGAAACCGAGATCCTGCGCCGCTCGCAATCGTCGGTGCTCGACAAGCGCGCGATCGCGATCGTGCGCGCCGCCGCGCCTTTCGGCCCGTTCACGAGCGCGATGCGGCGCAAGGCGGACCAGCTCGTGATCACCTCGCGATTTCGCTTCACGCGCGACGAGGGGCTAGAGACGAGCTTGAGTGCGACGCCATGAGCACGCCGGGCCGCTCCCAAGCCGGCCCGCATCCCCTCGGGGGATCGGCTGACGGTTTCGTCAGCCTAGAGGCTCCCACAGACCGCTATGCCGTCATCGGCAACCCGGTGGCGCACAGCCGCTCACCATTCATCCATCGCGCATTCGCGCTCGCCACCGGGCAGGCGATCGAGTACACGCGACTGGCGTGCCCGATGGACGGCTTCAAAGCTGTGCTGCGCGGCTTCGCCGCGAGCGGCGCGCGCGGCTGCAATGTCACGCTGCCGTTCAAGTTCGATGTGCCGAAACTCGCCGCGCACTGCACCGCGCGCGCTGCACTCGCCGGCGCGGCCAACACGCTTCGTTTTGACGAAGAAGGCTGGCTCGCGGACAACACCGACGGCATTGGCCTCGTGCGCGACATCGAACGCAATGCGCACGTCATGATCGCAGGGCGGCGCCTGCTGTTGATCGGCGCCGGCGGCGCGGCAGCCGGCGCACTTGGCGCGCTGCTCGCGGCAGCGCCGGCCGAACTGACGGTTGCCAATCGGACGCCCCAGAAGGCCCACGACCTTGTCGCCCGCCACCGCACAGCAGCCCGAACGGTCGGCGTCGCGCTGCTCGCGGCGCCGCTCGATCGCTGCGGCAAAGGATTCGACGTCGTCATCAATGCGACGACGACCAGCCTGCAGGGCGCGGCGGCGCCGGTCGATGCGAGCGTACTCAGGCCGGGCGCGCTGGCGCTCGACATGATGTACGGCCCCGCGGCCGAGCCCTTCCTGGCGTGGGCGATTCTCCACGGCGCGACCGGACGCGACGGCCTGGGCATGCTCGTCGAGCAGGCGGCGCAGGCCTTCTCGCTCTGGCGCGGCATCATGCCTGATACCGCGCCGGTGCTTGACGCCCTGCGCCGGCGCTGGGACGAGACGGTGTGATGCGCTTCGAGCACGCAACTGCGCCAGCTGCACCGCCAACCGGTCGCCGCAAATGAAGGTGATCGGTTCGACGCTTTTGCGGCTGGCAGCGCTCGTGCTGCTTTGCGGTCTCGCCTTGCAGCTCTACTTTCTAGTGCGTATCGCGTTGATGATCGTCATCGACCCGCAATCCACGAGCTTTCAGCGCTCCGAGATCTGGCGCCTGCTCGTCGAGCGCCGGTCCGTCACATGGAGCCAGCAGTGGCGGCCCTATGCGCAGATCGGCGCACCGCTCAAGCGGGCGGTGATCGCATCCGAGGATGCGCGCTTCGCCGATCACAGCGGTGTCGAATGGGATGCGATCGAAGCGGCCTGGGAACGCAACCAGCACGCTCAGGCGCGCGCCGACAAGCTGAACGATCAGGCGCAAAAGCGTGGCACAAAGGCCGGCACGGACAACCGGCCGCCGCGCCCGGTGAAGGTCAAGGTCGTCGGCGGCTCGACGATCAGCCAGCAACTGGCGAAGAACCTGTTCCTCTCGGGCGAGCGCAGCCTGGTACGCAAGGGGCAGGAGGCAGCGATCACGCTGATGCTCGAAGGGCTGCTCGGCAAGCAGCGCATTCTCGAGATCTACCTCAACAACGTCGAATGGGGCGAAGGCGTGTTCGGCGCACAGGCCGCCGCGCGGCACTATTTCCACGTCGACGCGGATCACTTGAGCACGCTGCAAGCGGCACGCCTCGCGGTGATGTTGCCGGCACCCAAGCGCTTCGAGAAGCGCGCCGCGTCGCCTTACGTCCTCGATCGCGCGCAGACAATCGCTGCCCGCATGGGCGACGTCGAACTGCCATGAACCACGGTCCGAAATCGCGTGTCCGGGTGTCAGGCCTGCTTTGGCTACGGTCCGCGACCCGTGCCTGGCAGCCTCCTAGAATGCCTCGGTGAACAACTCGACGCTTAGCGCAGAAATCGCCGTCACCGCCGCCCGACTGGTCGTCGAAGAAGGCATGGAGTACGGCCCGGCCAAACGCAAGGCGGCGCAACTGCTTGGCCGCCGTAGCGGGCGCGATGGCGCGCTGCCGGACAACGACATGCTGGAAGTCGAGGTGCGCGCCTACCTCGATCTGTTCCATGCCGAGTCGCAGCCCGCCGAACTCGCCGCGCTGCGCGCCGTCGCGGCCGATTGGATGGAGCGGCTCGCCGAATTTCGCCCTCATCTGACGGGCGCGGTCTGGCGCGGCACCGCAACAAGGCTAGATCCGGTGCATCTGCAGCTCTTCTGCGACGACTCGAAGGCCGCCGAGATCGCGCTCATCGACCAGCGCATCGAATACGCCGTCGAAGCGTGGCGCGGCCCGCGCGGCCAGGCGGTGGACATGCTGCAGGTCG
>JBDTSN010000507.1:0-2681 GCA_039931145.1 Burkholderiales bacterium
CCAGACCATGGCGCTGGCGATAGGGCTCGAGCATTTCGGCCAGATCCTCGCGCGACAGCGAACGGCCGTTGAACGGATCGATCAGCACCTCGCCCTGCTTTTGCCCTTGGTTGAGGCGCAGCTTGACGAGAAAATGTCCGGGGAAGGACACACCGCGGGCACGCAGGCCGATCTGCTGCGCGAACTCGATGTAGAGCACGGCGAGCGTAATCGGAATGCCGCGCCGCGAGCTCAGCACCGCATGCAGATAGCTGTTGCGCGGGTCGTAATAGTTGTTGACGTTGCCGGCGAAGCCGAGCTCGTGGAAGAAGAAGCGGTTCAGCAGCCGCAGGCGCTGCAGTGGTACGGCGTCGGCCGGTACGCGGCGGCACAGCTTGACGGCAAGCGCATCGATCTCGGCTAGCACTGATTGCACGTCGAGCTCCGGATGCTCATCGTGCGCGATGCTGACCGCCGCCTCGACGAGCGACAGGCTTTCATCTTCCGCCACCAGCATGGCGAAGTAGTCGAGTGCGCTCGGGACGGCGAATTGAAGAGGGCCTGGCATCGTGCCAGTGTAGGACACCGTGGCGACCGCTGCGAAGCGCATGCGCGCGACACTTGCGGACGATGCACGGGCGGCGGAATCAGGTGCGCCTTCCGAATTGCCTGAGCGGCAGGCCGAGCACGAGCAGCGCGCCAAAGTACACCACGGCGGCAGCTACGAGCGACAACGCCAGCAGGCCGATCCGGTTCAGCGGCTGCGCGCCGAGAGCGACCCAGTCAAACGCATGAGCGGCCCAGGCGAGCCCGGCCCCCATCAGCGCTGTCGCCGCGCCGACCCGCCAGCCGAACCCGGGCCAGCCCGGCAAGGGTTTGTAGACGCCCTTGCGCCGCAGCCCGATCAAGAGCAGCGCGGAATTGCATAGGGCTGCAAGGCCGATCGACAACGCGAGCCCGGCGTGGCCGAGCTTGGGCACGAACGCAAGGTTCATGAGTTGCGTCAGCACCAGCATCGCGATCGCGATGCGCACCGGCGTCCTGATGTCTTGGCGCGCGTAAAAGCCCGGCGCCAGCACCTTGACGCCCACCAGCCCCATCAGGCCGACGCCGTAGCCCATCAGCGCGACCACCGTCATCTGCACGTCTTGCGAATCGAACGCACCGTAGTTGTAGAGGCTCGCGACGATTGGCGTCGGAAAGACGATCAGCGCCATCGCGCAAGGCAGCGCGAGCAGCACGACGAGGCGCAGGCCCCAGTCGAGCAATCCCGAATAGGCTTTCCCATCGTCGATCGCCTGTGCCGCGGAGAGTTGCGGCAGCAGCACGACGCCGAGTGCGACACCGAGCAGCGCGGTCGGGAACTCCATCAAGCGATCGGCGTAGGTCAGCCACGACACCGCGCCGACGCCGACGTGCGACGCGATCTGGGTGTTGATCAACAGTGACAACTGCGCGACCGACACGCCGAGCAGCGCCGGCAGCATCAGTCGCAGGATGCGGCGCAGCCCGGGGTGGTTCAACGCGGTGCGCATGTTTGCGACCGACACGGCGATGCGTGGCAAGGCGCCGATCCGCATCAGCGCAGGGATCTGGAGCGCAAGTTGCGCGACGCCGCCCGCCATCACGCCGACGCCGAGCGCGTAGACCGGCTCGATACCCCAGGTGCGAAAGCGCGGCACGAGCAGCCACGCCGCACCGATCACGCACAGGTTGAGCAGCACCGGCGTCACGGCCGGAATCGCAAAGCGCTTCCAGGTGTTGAGAACACCGGCCGACAACGCAACGAGCGACATGCACGCGATGTAGGGAAACATCAGTCGCGTCATCACGACCGCGTCGTCGAACGCCTCGAGACCCGACGCCATGAGCCAGACGACGACTGGCGCGAAAACGACACCGAGCACGCTGAGCAGCAACAGCAACCAGAACAGCACGGTCGCAACGGCGTCGATCAGGCGCTGAGTGACTTCGTCGCCGTCGCGACTGCGCGTCGCCGCGAGGATCGGCACGAATGCTTGCGAGAACGCGCCTTCGGCGAACAGGCGTCGCAGCAGATTCGGGATCCGGAATGCGACGTTGAAGGCGTCGGTCCACGCGCTCGCGCCGAAAGTTGCCGCGATGATCAGTTCGCGCGCCAGCCCGGTGATGCGCGAAGCGAGCGTGAACAGCGAGACGGTGGAGGCAGCGCGCAGCAGGTTCATTCGGGCCTTGTCGTGGCGACGCACAGGTTCGCCGCGGTGGCGCGGCTGCCCTGGCCCGCGGCATTCGCTGCGAATCGCCCAGTAGCGCCGCCGGCATGCGGCGGCCGGACGCAAGCGGGCCGGTTTCGGTGCCGGATTATAGGAAGCGAGTTGACGGATTTCGGCTCACCGCCGCGCCGGACACGTCCCCCGCGGTCGAAATGCTATACTTCTCGGCTTCGCTCCACCCAGTAAAACATTCAAGCATGGCCACCACGACCAAAGCCAAGAAGAAGACCGTCCGCATCGCGTCGGGCCTGAAGCGCGTCCGCCAGGACGTGAAGCTCAACGCCGCCAACACCGCGTTGCGCTCGAAGTTCCGCACCGTCATCAAGAATGTGCAAAAGGCCGTCATCGCCGGTGACAAGGTGAAGGCCGCCGAACTGTTCAAGACAGCGCAGCCGGTGATCGACTCGGTCGCCGACAAGGGCATCTTCCACAAGAACAAGGCCGCACGCC
>JBDTSN010000508.1:0-2680 GCA_039931145.1 Burkholderiales bacterium
CCGACGGCATGGGCGGCAAGAGCGGCGGACGCAAGGCCGCCGACCAGGTCATCCTCACCGCGCAGCAGCTCTTCGAGCGCTATGCGCCGAACCGGGACGACGCGCAAGGCCTGCTCAGGCAGATCGTGATGGAAGCGCACCTGATGATCAAGCTGACGGCGATCACCTCCGAAGAGGAGCCGCACAGCACGGCCGCGGCGTTTCTGATCGGCCCAGCGCGCAGTTGCGAGGTCATTCACGCCGGCGATTCGCGCATCTACCACTTCCGCGGCGCCGAGATGGTGAGTCGCACGATCGACCACTCGTACGTACAACGTCTGGTCGACGAAGGCACACTTGCCGAGGCCGACGCCAACGCCCACGCGCAGTCCAACCTGCTGACCGGCTGTCTCGGCACCCAGCAGGACCCGCCGTTGACAGTCAAGCGCATCGAGCAGCTTGCGTTCGGCGACAGCCTGCTCGCGTGCAGCGACGGCCTGTGGCACTACTTCACGCCGCGCGAGATCGGTGCGATCGTGCACACGCTGCCGCCACGCGAGGCGAGCGAAATGTTGATCGCCAAAGCGCGCCAGCGCGCACGCGGCGCTGGCGACAACGCATCGCTCGCGCTCGTGCGCATCGAGGCACTCGGCGACTGAGCGCCGGAGGGCTCACCCCGCCGGCCGAGCCCGCGCTCGCAATCGATCGGACAAAGCAGCAAGGCTGTATCGGCTCACGGCGCCGACGCTGCACGCGCGGCCTGTGCAGGCGCGACACCTGTTGCACCCTGCAGCGGCACCACGACGTCGCCCGGCACCGGCAGTGGCGCCGCTGGCTTGGTCTTCTTTGCATGTTCGGCGTTGCGGCGCGCGGCGTCCTGCCGCCGCGCTTCGGCCTGCAACTGCTTGAGCGCGTAGGCCGCGCGCGCGCTTGCCTCCCGCGCTGCACGCTCTTCGGGCGACGGCGGCTCCTTGCCTTGGTGCGCCGGTATCTCGCGCGCGGTGGGCGCCGCAGAACGCTTGGGAGCCGCCGCGCGCTGCGCGTCGGCAGCGTGCTCGCGTGTCTGTGACTCAATTCTGTGCGCCTCTTCGTCGGCTTCCTTTTTCGCGATCGCCTCGCGCCGTTCGGTGGCGCGCTCGGCACGCTCAACGTCGTCGAGTGCCGTCTGTTGGCTGTCCAGCCGCTTGAGCGTGTCGTGGCGCTGCTTGCGCGCCGCCTCGACACACGACGAAACGACGAAGCGGGTGCGGCATTCCTCCTCCTGCTGGCGGTAGAGCGCTTCGGCTGCATCGCGATCGGCACGGATCTCGGCACGCAGTTCGGCACGCTGCTCGGCGCCAGCCGGCACCTGGGCAAATGCCGGCGTGCAGCCTGAGATCAGCAACGCGAAGATCGCGAAGGCCCGTAGCAAGGAGCTCATTTCAGCTTGGAACAGAATCACGTCAGCGAAGTATCGACGACGCGCCGCTCCAGATCGAGGAACGCGGCCGATTGCATCTCGTTCAGGCGCGACACGGTGCGTGGAAACTCGTGCACGAGCGGCCCTTCTGTGTAGAGGCCTTCGGGCGGTACGGCGGCCGACATGATCAGCTTGACGCGCCGGTCGTAGAGCACATCGATGAGCCAGGTGAATCGCCGCGCCTCGGATGCGAGACGCGGCGACATCGCAGGCACGTCGGACAACAGCAGCGTGTGAAAGCGGCTTGCGATCTCGAGATAGTCGTTCTGCGAACGCGGGCCACCGCACAGTTGCGCAAAGTCGAACCAGACGACGCCCCCCGCACGGCGCCGCGAGCGGATCTCGCGGTGCTCGATATTGAGCACCGGGTTGTCCTCGCGCACCTCGGCGAGCGACTCGAACGCCTGCTGCATCGCGGCGTCGGCCTCAGCGCCGAGAGGCGTGTGATAGAGCTTGACCAACGCGAGCATGCGCCGCCGATAGTCGATGCCGTTGTCGACGTCGACGATCTCGAGGTTCTCTTTCAACAGTTCGATCGCCGGCAGGATGCGATCCCGGTGCAGGCCGTTCGGATAGAGGTTGTCCGGATGAAAGTTCGACGTCATGACCATGCTGACGCGGTTCGCGAAAAGCGCAGCGAGCAATCGGTGCAGGATCATGGCGTCGGTCACGTCGGCGACGTGGAACTCATCGAAGCAGATCAGCCTGAAGCGCCGTGAGATGCGCCGCCCGAGTTCGTCGAGCGGATTGACTGTGCCCTTCAGGTCCTGCAACTCGCGGTGCACCTCTCGCATGAATTCGTGAAAGTGCAGCCGCGTCTTGCGCAACAGCGGCACTTCGTTGAAGAAGCAGTCCATCAGGAAGCTCTTGCCGCGCCCGACGCCGCCGACCATGTACACGCCGCGCGGAATTGGCGGGTGGCGCAACAACTTGGTGACGGCGTTCGCGCGCCGCGCCTTGTAGTCGACCCATTCGTCGTAGCAGTGCTGAAGCGCGGCGACGGCACTCAACTGCGCCGGATCGCTCGTGTAGCCGCGCTCGGCGAGCAGCCGCTGGTAGGCTTCGGTGACGCTCACTGGTGCACCCTACGGCCTGCGGCCGGTCCCGCCACGCGGGAATGAGCCCCTTCGGGCGGCCGAGCGGGGCTCAAGCGAGCCCCCTGCTTCGTGCTCCGTGTGAGAGGACATCAGGGCGAGGGCGTGGTACTCGAGGCCGGACGGCCCTCACTTGCAGTGCGCACCT
>JBDTSN010000509.1:0-2679 GCA_039931145.1 Burkholderiales bacterium
CGGCGCTGCTCGGCGCGCTCGCACGCGCCGTCGGCGACCCGCCGCTTCCGACGCTCGAGCGCGTGCTGCTGGAGCAGACACCCAAGCTGCAGTCAGAGAACGTCGCTGCCTGCGTCGATGGCTACCGGGCCGTTGATGGGCAGCTATTGGGAGCCGCAGCATGAGCCGCGGACGAGGGGCCCCACGCAGTGGGGATCGAAGCGAGCGAATGCTGCGAGGCGGCGACGCGCCGGCGCACGAGTCACACAAATTTGACGGAGCCGCCGCATGAACGCCCCGCACCCCATCCCGGCGATCTGGACCACCGGCAGCACCGAGGCGGTCAAGACCGGCACCTGGCGCGCGGCGCTGCCGCACTACATCGATGAGCCGTCGCCTTGCCACCAGGCTTGTCCAGTAAACGGCGACATCGCCGAATGGATCGGCCTTGCGCGCAAGCGGGACTTCCGCGCCGCGTGGGACGTGCTGACGCGGCACAACCCGTTCCCGGCCGTGGCCGGGCGCATCTGCCACCACCCGTGCGAGACGGCGTGCAACCGGGCAGGGTTTGATGCGCCGCTCGCGATCTGCAAGCTCGAGCGCACCGTCGGCGACATGGCGATCGAGAACGGCTGGAGCTACGCTGCGCCCGAGATCGAGCATGCGCAGCACGTGGCTGTCGTCGGCGGCGGGCCGTCGGGGCTGTCGGCCGCGTTCCAGCTTCGCCGGCGCGGCTTCAAGGTCACAATTTATGAAGCGCAGAGCGAGCTTGGCGGATTGATGCGCTACGGCATCCCGGCGTACCGCCTCGCGCGCGACGTGCTTGACGGCGAGATCGCGTCGATCCTCGCGCTCGGCGTCGAGGTGAAGTGCGGCCATACGCTCGCCACTGCAGAAGACTTCGCCCACCTGCGTCGCACGCATGATGCGGTTTACATCGCGACCGGCGCACGGCGCGCGAAGCGCCTGCCGCAGTTGCCCGAGGGCGGAGCGTGGTGGATGGACGGCGCCGAATATCTGGCGCGCGCGAATGTCGGTGCGCCACCCACGCTCGGCAAGCGTATTGCCGTCATCGGTGGTGGCAGTGCCGCACTTGACGCTGCGCGCACTGCGCGCCGCGCGGGGCACGAGGTGACGATCCTCGCGCTCGAAGCTGCGGGCCAGATGCCTGCCCAGCGCGAGGAAGTCGCCGAAGCTCTGGAGGAGGGCATCTCGCTTGCCGCCGGGGCGATGCTGGATGCCGCGACGCCGCAGGCGGACGGCAGCGTTGCACTCTCCTGCGTGCGTGTTCGCTTCGAGCCCGGTGCGGTGCGCGGCAAGTTCACGCTGACGCGTCTGCCGGGCAGCGAATTCACGCTCACGTGTGATGCGGTCGTCGTCTCGATCGGGCAGGACCCGGAGCTCGACGCACTCGGAACGAACCTCGCCGTCAACGGCGCACTGCTGCAGGTCGATTCACGGCAGGCGACGAGTGACGATCACGTCTGGGCCGGCGGTGACGTGTCGAGCATGGCGCGTTTCGTGACCGAGTCGATCGGCATGGGCAAGCGCGCGGCGATCGCGATTGCGCATCGGCTGCGTGACGAAGGCGCGACGGCCGATATCGAACAGCATCCGGTGGTGGGTCTCAACAACATCGCGACCTACTACTACCCGAAACAGCCGCGCGCGGCGGAGTTGCATCGGCTGGTCGCCGAACGCCTCGCAAGCGGCGCCGAAGTGCAGCTCGGCCTCGAGCTCGAGAAGGCGCTTGCCGAGACCGAGCGTTGCTTTTCGTGCGGCCTTTGCATCACGTGCGACAACTGCCTGCACTACTGCCCCGATCTCGCGATCCAGCGTGTCGACGCAGCCGACGGCGGCGGCTACATCGTGCTGACCGACTACTGCAAGGGCTGCGGCATCTGCGTCAAGGAGTGCCCGACCGGTTCGATGACGATGCTGGAGGAAGAAAAATGAGCGCCGCCGGGCCGTTCCCAAGGCGCTTGCGCCCCCTCGGGCGGACGGCGCGCAGCGCCAAGGGGGTCATATGACCAATCGCACCACCGCGAGCGCCGTGCTCGAAGAACGTCCGTCGCTGGCGCAAACCTCGATGCTGCTCAGCGGCAATCACGCCGTGGCCTGGGCTGCGCGCCTGGCGCGGCCGCAGGTCGTGCCGCTCTATCCGATCACGCCACAGACGCCAATCCTCGAGAAGCTCACTGACTTTCAGGCCGAGGGCACGTTCGACGCTGAAATCCTGACGCCCGAGTCCGAGCACTCGGTGCTGTCGGCTTGCATTCCGGCATCGCTTGCCGGTGCGCGCGTCTTCACCGCGACCGCGTCGCAAGGCCTGCTGTTGATGCACGAGTTGCTGCACTACGCAAGCGGTGCGCGTGCGGCGATCGTGATGGCGAACGTGAACCGCACCGTCGCCTCGCCCTGGGCCTTCTGGCCCGATCAGACCGACAGCCTGTCGCAGCGCGACACCGGCTGGATCCAGTTCTACAGCGAGAGCGCGCAGGAGTCGCTCGACAGCGTGCTCCAGGCGTTCCGGATTGCCGAGCAGGTGCAACTCCCAGTCCTCGTCAGCCACGACGCGTTCTACGTTTCGCATGCGTTGGAGCCAGTCCAGGTGCCGTCGCAGGCAATGGTCGACGCTTACCTGCCGCCGTATGCGCCAACGCACCGGTTGTCGACCGAGAACGTCGAATCCTGGGGCAA
>JBDTSN010000510.1:0-2678 GCA_039931145.1 Burkholderiales bacterium
CGATCCCGGCGGTGATCGCCTACAACCGCTTCGCGCGCGACATCGACCGCATCGCGATCCAGCTCGAGACCTTCATCGAGGAGTTCTCCAACATCCTGCAGCGCAGCGCGAGCCATCCCACCGTGCCGGCCGCTGCGACACCCCGCTAGTCGACCTCGACGCGAACGCGACATGGCTCACATCTCCCGCCGCACCGGATCGCACCGGCGAACGATCAACGAGATCAACATGGTGCCGTTCATCGACGTCATGCTCGTGCTGCTCATCATCTTCATGATCACCGCGCCGCTCATCACGACCGGCCTCGTCGATCTGCCCTCGGTCGGCAAGAGCAGCCAGCGCCCGGAGCATGTGATCGAGGTGATCGTCGGCAAGGACGAGGGCTTGCGCGTGCGCATCGACGGCAAAGGCGAGGGCGCGACGCTGCCGCTCGCGCGGCTCAAGGCGCGGGTGCTTGAGGCGCAAGGCGGCAACGCCGAGACGCCGGTCGTCATCTCGGCCGACAAGAACGTGAAATACGAAGCCGTCGTCAAGGTGATGGACACGCTGCAGCGCGCCGGCGTGCAGCGCGTTGGACTGCTGGTGAAGAACGCCGGAACATGAACACCGAGACAGTTCGGCGCGACCTGCTGTTGCCGCGCGAGCCCAACGGCAGGCGCCAAGGCATTGCGCTGTCGGTGCTCGTGCACATCGGGCTCGTCATCGCGATCGCCTTCGGCTTGAACTGGCGCAGCCACACGCCCAAGGCGAGCGAGGCCGAGCTGTGGGCCGCCGTGCCGCAAGCCGCCGCGCCGCGCGAGGTCGAGCCCGTCGTTGCGCCCACGCCGCCCGCGCCGCCGCCGCCAGCGCCCGCTCCGGTAGTCAAGCCGGTACCCAAAGTGGTCGAACCGCCAGCGCCGCTGCCGGATGCGCAGATCGCGATCGAGAAGGCGCGCAAGGAGGAACTTCGCAAGGAGCAGGAGCGCAAAGAACAGGAACGCTTGGCGAAAGAGGCGGCCGAGCGCGAAGCGCTGAAGAAGAAGCTCGCGATCGAGAAAGCAGAGAAGGCCGAGAAGACGGCCCAGGCAGAGAAGGCAGAGAAGGCCGCCAAAGCTGAACGCGAGCGCATTGCGCAGCAGGAGGCGGAAAAGCAGAAGAAGCTGGAGCAAGCGCTCGAAGCGAAGCAGGCGAAGCAGCTCGAAGCGGCGCGCGCCGATCAATTGAAGCGCATCCAGGGAATGGCAGGCGCAAGCGGCGACGCCGGCGCAAAGGGCAGCGCGCTGCACTCGGCCGGGCCGTCAGCTGGCTACGCGGGCCGCATCAAGGCGCGCGTGCGGCCCAACATCGTGTTCGCCGATCAGGTCGCGGGCAACCCGACCGCCGAGGTCGAAGTGCGCGCCGCGCCGGACGGCGCGATCATCGGCCGCCGGCTCGTCAAGAGCAGCGGCATCCCGAGCTGGGACGAAGCGGTGCTGCGCGCAATCGACAAGACCGCGGTACTGCCGCGCGACGTCGATGGCCGCGTGCCGGGAACCTTGCTGCTCGTCTTCCAGCCCGGGGAGTAGCGCTGTAGAGGGTCAGGCACTTCCGGGAAATCGACGCGTGCGAGTTCCCTCTACGACGACTCGCGCACCATGGCGGTCCTGATGCGCTCGATCGCGTGCGAGGGGCTGAGCTTCTTCGGGCAGACCTCGGTGCAGTTCATGATCGAGCGGCACCGGTACAGGCGGTACACATCGTCGAGGAACGCGAGCCGCTCGGCGGTCGCCTTGCCGCGGCTGTCGGTGATGAATCGATACGCCTGCTACAGCCCGGCGGGCCCGATGAACTTGTCCGGGTTCCACCAATACGAAGGGCAAAAGCCGCTGCAACAGGCGCACAGGATGCACTCGTACAACCCGTTGAGCTGATCGCGCTGCTCGGGCGACTGGAGCCGCTCGCGCTCTGGCGGCAACTCGTCGTTGATCAGGTAGGGCCGGATCGCGTGGTAGTGAGCGAAGAACTGCGACATGTCGACGATCAGGTCGCGGATCACCGGGAAGCCCGGCAACGGCCGCAACACGACCGGCTCGCGCAGCGAGTTCAGCGGATGGATGCATGCCAGGCCGTTGCGCCCGTTGATGTTCATAGCGTCCGACCCGCACACGCCCTCGCGACATGAGCGGCGAAACGACAGGCTCGGATCGATCCCCTTGAGCTTGATCAGCGCGTCGAGCAGCATCCGGTCGTGACGGCCGGGCGTGAACTCGTAGTCCTGCATCCGCGGGCGCTTGTCGGCATCCGGGTCGAAGCGGTAGATGCGAAATTTCATGCGTTCAGTTCTTGCTTCAGGACCCAGTGGAAACAGCCGTTGCCAGCGTGAGGACGACGCGCGTCAGCACACCCAAAAGCAGCGTGCCGACAATCGCGAGCACGACAATACGCAGCGCAGGCACGTGAACGTAGTCGAGCACGACATCGCGCGTGCCGATCCAGGCGTGCACCGCGAGCGCGGCGAAGCCGACGATGATCAGCACCGCGCCATGCGTTGAAGTCGCCAGCGCGCGCCAGGCCTCGAAACCCGGCAGTCCGAAGAGCAGGTTTCCAACGCCGAGCAGCAGCAAGAACAGCACCACCACCGCGCTCAGACGCTGCAGTACCCAGGCCGATTGGCCGGCGAAGAGTCTCACGTCAGTGGCGCCCGGCCACCAGCAGCCACT
>JBDTSN010000511.1:0-2676 GCA_039931145.1 Burkholderiales bacterium
ACCCCCGGCCCGCTGACGACGACGCTGCGCACCAAGCTTGCGATGCTGCGCGACTGGGGCTCGTGGGACGCCGAGTTCAACGCCGTCACTGCGCGGCTGCGATCGCAGTTGCAGGACATCGTGCACGGCCATGAGACGCACGTCGTCGTGCCCTTGCAGGGCAGCGGCACCTTCAGCGTCGAGGCGGCGGTTTCCACCGTCGTCCCGCGTGACGGCCATGTGCTGGTGCTCGACAACGGTGCCTATTGCAAACGCGCAGCAAAGCTGACGCAGATGATGGGGCGCCGCGCCTCCGTGCTCGCGTTTGCCGAGGATGAAGCGGTCTACCGCATGGTGATCGAGCCCTCGGTTCAAGCGGACGCATCGATCACGCACGTGATCCTTATCCACTGTGAGACGGGCACGGGTGTCCTCAACCCGTTCGCCGAAGTGGCTGCTGTCTGCGAGCGGCACGGCAAGGGGTTGATTGTTGATGCGATGAGCTCGTTCGGCGCGATCCCGATCGACGCTCGAACGATGCGCTTCGACGCCCTTGTCGCCGCGAGCGGCAAGTGCCTGGAGGGTGTGCCCGGGATGGGCTTCGTCTTCCTGCGCTTGGGCGTCCTCGACGCCTGCGTCGGCAATAGTCAGAGCCTGGCGATGGACCTGCACGACCAGTACACGTACATGGAGAAGACGACGCAGTGGCGCTTCACGCCGCCAACGCACGTGATGGTTGCGCTTGCCGAGGCCGTCGCGCAATTCGTCGAGGAGGGCGGCCAGTCGGCGCGCGGCGCACGCTATGCCGACAACTGCCGCGTCCTGATCGAGGGCCTTGCGGCGCTCGGCCTCAAGCCCTTCCTGCGGCCCGAGTTGCAGGCGCCGATCATCGTCACCTTCCATGCGCCAAAGCATCCGGCCTACGATTTCAAGCGCTTCTACGACGCAGCCAAGGCGCGCGGCTTCATCCTCTACCCGGGCAAGCTGACCGAGGTCGATACCTTCCGCGTCGGCTGCATCGGCGCGATCGGGCACAACGAGATGACGCAGGCGGTGAATGCGGTCGGCGATGTGCTGCGCGAGATGGGTATTCCAACGCCGGGCTGAGCTGACGGGCGTCACTACGGGAGAAATGAGAGATGGCGACCAGAACCAGGCGCGACGCCGCCGGGCAGCACCCGGCGTTGCGTGCGGTGCGCGAATCAAGCTTCCAGCGCGTGAAGGTCGCCTGCAGCGACATCGACGGCGTGCTGCGCGGCAAGATGCTGCACCGGGACAAGTTCCTCGGCGCGGCCGATCCCGGGCCGGGCGGCGGCTTCGGCTTCTGCGATGTTGTCTTCGGCTGGGATTCGCACGACCAGTGTTACGACAACACGACACTCACTGGCTGGCAGCATGGCTTCCCGGATGCACTCGCGCGGCTCGACCTCGCGACGCACCGCAACGTACCGTGGGACGACGGCGTGCCCTTCTTCCTCGGCGAGTTCGTGAATGCCGACGGCAGCCCGCACGGTGCCTGCCCGCGTCAGACTTTGAAGCGCGTGCTCAAGCGCGCCGAGAAGCTCGGCTTCCAGGTCATGACAGGGATGGAATTCGAGTGGTTCAACTTCCTCGAGACGCCGCAGAGCTGGGCCGAGAAGAAGGGCGTCGGCCCGACGCCGATCACGCCCGGCATGTTCGGATACTCCATGTTGCGCACCAATCAGCATCGCGGCTTCTTCAACGCGCTGATGGACGAGATGCCGGCGTTCGGCGTGCCGATCGAAGGCCTGCACACCGAGACCGGGCCCGGCGTCTACGAAGCGGCGATCGCGTTCAGCGAAGCGCTCGTGCAGGCGGACCGCGCGATCCTCTTCAAGACCGGCGCGAAGGAGATCGGCGCAAGGTTCGGCATCATGCCGAGCTTCATGGCGAAGTGGAACGCGTCGCTGCCCGGTTGCTCTGGGCACGTCCACCAGAGCTTGTCCGATGGCAAAGCGAACCTGTTCTATGACGCGAAGAGCACGCGCTCGATGAGCAAGCTGTTCGAGAGCTACCTTGCGGGGCAGGTCGCCTGCCTGATGGAATTCGCGCCGATGTTCTGGCCGACGATCAACAGTTACAAGCGCCTCGTCGACGGCTACTGGGCGCCGGTGAAGCCCACCTGGGGTATCGACAACCGCACCGCGAGCTTTCGCGTCATCGCCGGCAGCCCGAAGGCGACAAGGCTCGAGACGCGCTGCCCGGGCGCCGACGTTAACCCCTACCTCGCGATGGCGGCCGTGATCGCCGCCGGCTTGCACGGCGTCGAAAAGGGCCTGAAGCTCACCCAGCCGCCGATCACCGGCACGAACGTTGGCGCCGAAAGCATTCCCCGCGCACCGCGCACGCTGATCGAGACGACGCGCAACTTCAAGCAGTCCGCGATCGCCCGCGACTGGCTCGGTGATGACTTCGTCGACCACTTCGCCGCGACCCGCGATTGGGAATGGCGCCAGTGGCTGGATGGTGTAACGGACTGGGAAATGAAGCGCTATTTCGAGATCATCTGATAGGGAGTAAGGCCGCCGCTCAGATCAACCGTACCGACTGCGAAGGCAAGGCGAGTCAACTCGATCACAGCAACTTCAGGCAATCTTCGCGCGCACTGCATCCGATACGATTTCCCATGACCTCCGCAACAATCAAATTATTCCTTCCTTACGGAGACGCAAAGCG
>JBDTSN010000512.1:0-2676 GCA_039931145.1 Burkholderiales bacterium
CGGATGGCTGACTCCTTGTCCCTGGCCTACGCGGCGCCGGTCATGCTCAGCCTTGCGGCAGTGTCACTGTTGGTGGCTGGCCTCTTCGCTGCCCTCGAAGCCCGCGACCGTGGCTTGCCCGTCCGATCGGGGCTGACAGTCCCGCTCCGCGAGACGGCACGCCTGTTGCGCCAGCGCCCGCGCCGAACCGTGTCGGCCGATGGGCTGCTGTGGCGATGGGCCTCTTCAGCAGTGATCCCGTTGGCCGTCCTGATCGTGGCGTTCGTCCCTCTGGGCGGCCATGCCCTGGTGGGCCACCCGCTGGGAGTGGTCTGGGTGAACGCCCTCGACGTGGCGGCGTGGGCGGTGATGTGGCTGCTCGGCGGCGCGGGATTGCGCTTGCGCCTTGTGCCCAAGGTAGCCGCTGTGGTCGTATCGCGCATCACCGAAACTGACCATTCGCCCGGCCGGGCCAAAGAATGATCCGATCCGGTGGCGCGCTCGCGGCGGCTTCGGTGTTCAGAACGCGATGTTCTTGTTGTGGCAGAACAGGTTGTCCGGGTCGACCGAGTGCTTGATCGTCGCGAGCCGATCGAGGATCGCCGGGCTGTAGGCGGCGGCGATGCGGTCGCGTCCTTCGTCCTCGGAGAGGAAGTTGACGTAGGCGCCGCCGGTCGAGAAGCCTTGCGCCGCGTCGAAACAATCCCGCGCCCAGCGCTGGTTGGCCGCATCATCGTCGGCGTCTTCCCACGACGCGGCGATGTTGAGCACGAAGGCCGCATCGCGATTGCCCACCGGCGAGTGATTGGCCGGCCGCTCGCTGAGCGCGCCCTGCAGGTGGAACAGCAGGATCGCCGAATGCGGCGAGCATCAGCGCGCTGCATGCTTGATCAGCACGCCGATCGCCTCCGGCTGGAGGCCGGGCAGGTAGTTCGACTTCCAGTAGTAGCGTCGGCCCTTCGGCTGCGTCGCGTCGAGCAGCCCCTGCATCTGCGTGTACGGACGGCGCGTGACGATGTCGGCCACCGGCTGGCCGAAGGCGCGCAGCGGCGCGATGATCTCCTCGCCGGCGTCGAAGCCTCCGCTGTGGCAGACGAAGATGGCGATGATCGGTTTGCCGTGGATCTCCTTGGGCAGCCAAGGCGCGGGCGGCGCGACGCGCAGCACCGCCACCGCGGTTGTCTCGCGCGGCGCATCGGCCGTGAAACGACGGTAGAAATCGAGCACCTCGCCCGCGTCCTCGGCGCGCCAGACGATCGCGCCGCCGAGGATTTCGGGCCCGACCGGGAACAGCCGGTACTCGAACGAGCTGACGATGCCGAAGTTTCCGCCGCCACCACGCAGCGCCCAGAACAGATCGGCGTTCTCGTCGGCGGCGACGCGCACGACCGATCCGTCGGCCGTCACGACCTGCATCGCCTCGACGGTGTCGCACGTCCAGCCGTGCTGGCGGGTCAGGTAGCCGAAGCCGCCGCCCACCGTCAAGCCGGCGATGCCGGTCGTCGAGACGAATCCGAGCACCGCGGCGAGGCCATGCAGTTGCGTCTCGCGATCCAGATCGGCCAGCGTGCAGCCGGGCTGCGCGCGCGCGGTGCGGCGCTTCGTATCAACCCAGATGCCGCGCATCGGTGAGAGGTCGATCATCAGGCCGCCTTCGCACACCGCGAGCCCGGCGATGTTGTGGCCGCCGCCGCGAACCGAGACGACGAAACGATGCCGGCGTGCGAACCTGACCGCGTGAACGATGTCCGCGGTGCCCGTGCAGCGCACGATCAGGCCGGGGCGGCGGTCGATCATCGCGTTCCAGAGCTGACGTGTCGATTCGTATGCCGTGTCGTCGGGGCCGAGGACCGCGCCGCGAAAACCCGCCTTGAACGCTTGCAGGATCTCGGGCGAGAGTTCGATTGCGCCGCCGTCGGCGGTCTTGAGTGTGATGTTCATGCTTCGATCCTTCGAATGATCAGGCCGGATCTATGCGTAGCTGGGCGCGCCGGCCGGCAGGTTGCGCGCCGATGATTGCGACTCTGATCGACCGGATCGACTTGCGCATCGACTGCACTGACCATTCGTCGCCCTGGCGCTCCAGCCGCGCGAAATGGTCAGGATTGACTATGGTTGCGTCTCACCTGACGCATCGCGTCAGGCCTTCCGACGGCGATGCAGAAGCCCGGGGTGGTCCGGCGCCTCATCAAGCCGGCGGCAGCAGCCCGTTGCGAACCGCGAACGCTGCCGCCTCGGCCCGGTTCGCCGACTCCGTCTTGGCG
Source organism: Burkholderiales bacterium (assembly GCA_039931145.1). Taxonomy (GTDB): domain Bacteria; phylum Pseudomonadota; class Gammaproteobacteria; order Burkholderiales; family Burkholderiaceae_C; genus CAIKUF01. The sequence continues at coordinate 2,244 of JBDTSN010000512.1, forward strand.
AGGATGTTGCGCACGTGGTTGGCGATGGTGTTTGGGCTGCGACACAGCGTGTCCGCGATTTCCTGGTTCGTCCTGCCGGTGGCGATGAGGCGAAGCACCTGCACTTCGCGCGCCGACAGCCCTGCCACCGGCACACCGGCGTCGGCGCGCGGGGCAGCGTCGCGCCGCAATTCGGCGAGACGCTGCTCCAGGCCATGCATACCCAGGTCACGGGCCTCGACGGATGCCTCGTCGAACAGCGCAAGCGCCCGCTCGGCGTCGCCGGGCGCGCGTCTTTGCAGTAGCAGGCAAGCCATCGCGAAGCGCGAATGCGCGAGCCATGGGCGGCCACCGGTGCGCTCGTCGAAGGCTATCGCCTGTTCGAGAAAGCGCTCGGCCTGCTCGAACCGTTGCAACGTCATGGCGAGCATGCCGAGCAGCCGATCGGCCGCCC
>JBDTSN010000513.1:0-2675 GCA_039931145.1 Burkholderiales bacterium
CGGCAAGGGCATCAAGGGCGTGCGATCGAGCTACCCGGGCGACCTGTACTGCCACATCACGGTCGAGACGCCGGTACGCATCACCGAGCACCAGAAGAAGCTGCTGAAAGAACTCGACGAGTCGTTCCGCAAGTCTGGCGATCGGCATTCGCCGAATGCGAAGTCGTGGACGGACCGGGTGAAGGACATCTTCAAGTAGCTGCCAGCGGTGTCAGCGCGGAGCATCGCGCGACGCAGCGCGCGGTGGGTGATCGCAGGCGAGCGGCGGTGATGGCAGGCAATCAGCCTGCCGGCATGACGACGATGCCATCGGCGTCAGCGACGAGGCGATCCCCCGGCCGCACCCACACGCCCTGGATCTGCACCGGCACGTCGCGCTGACCCTCGCCGCGCTTCTCCGTCGGCAGCGGAATGCACGCCAAGGCGCGAATGCCGACCGCGCACGCCGCGAGCTCGGCAACGTCCCTGACGCAACCGTCGATCACGAGCCCGGCCCAGCCGTTGCGTGCCGCTGCGGCGGCCAGGTTGCCACCGACCAGCGCGCGCCGCAGCGACGCACCGCCATCAACGACGAGAACGCGGCCCTCCCCCGCAGAATCGACTGCCGCCTTGACGAGTGAGTTGTCCTCGAAGCACTTCACGGTGCTGACGGTGCCGGCGAACTCAGCCGTGCCACCAAAATCGCGGAACACCGGCGGCAGGACGCGAAATGCCCCCTCGCTGTCGTTCTTGTGAGCGTCGCAAAGGTCGCAGGTGACTGCGGAGGCAGACGAAGGCTTCATGAAGACTCCTTTGTAAATACGATAGCGTGCGCTCAACGCGCGCGGCGTGCCCGCGCCGTGCTGCGGATTTCGTCGAGCGTGGTGCGGCTGGTACTGACCTCGACCGGCAGCTTCAGGTGCAGCAGGGTCGAGGACTTGTTTGCCAGCGCTGCGCGAAAGGCCGGCTCGAACTGCGCTGTTTCAGTGACGAGCGCCGATTCCCAGCCGTACGCACGGGCAAGCAGCGCGAAATCGGGATTGAACAAATCGCTGCCGCTGACGCGGCCCGGGTAATCGCGCTCCTGGTGCATCCGAATCGTGCCGTAGCTGCCGTTGTCGACGACGATTGAAACGAGCTTCGCACCATACGCGGTGGCGGTCGCGAGTTCCTGCCCCGTCATCAGGAAGTCGCCGTCGCCGGCGAGGTTGATGACGGTGCGGTCCGGTTCCAGCAGCGCCGCGGCGACTGCGGCCGGCACCCCGTAGCCCATCGCGCCCGAGGTCGGTGCAAGTTGGGTGCGGCCGTTGTGCTGCATCCCCGGGTAGCGATAGTGCCGATGCAGCCAGCCCGAGTAGTTGCCGGCGCCGTTCGTGATGACGGCGTTCTCCGGCCCGCCCTCATTGAGCACGCGCTGCATCGTCTGCACGACGAGCCCCATGTCGAGCCGGCTGACGGAGGGGTCGAGCATGCTCGGCGCCAGATTCGCTTCGTGATCGGCATGCGCAACAGCAACCGTTCCGGCCCAATGCGGTGAAGCCGGCGCATCAAGAGCCTCGAGCGCCTTCGCGGCACACGCCATCGACGCCTGCACGAGCAGATCGGCGGCGTAGACGCGGCCGAGTTCCTCGGCGCCGGCATGGATGTGGACGAGCTTTTGCGTCGGCCGCGGTGCTGCAAGCAAGCCGTAGCCCCCGGTCGTCATCTCGCCGAGCCGCGCGCCGATCGCGATCACAAGGTCGGCGTCGCGCACGCGCGCTGCGAGCTTCGGACTGATGCCGATGCCGACGTCGCCAGCGTAGTTAGGATGCCGGTTGTCGAACAGATCCTGGAAGCGAAATGCGCAACCGACCGGCAACTGCCAGCTCTCTGCAAAGCGCTGCAACGCCGCGCATGCGTCTGCCGTCCAGCCGCCGCCACCGACGATGACGAACGGCCGCTCGGCCGCGAGCAGCATTGCGCGCAGATCGCGCAGCGCATCGGGCGCCGGCGAAGCCTGCGCCGGCTCGACGCGCGGTAGCACCTGCGCAGATGTCGGCGTCGTCAGCATGTCCTCGGGCAGCGCGAGCACGACCGGCCCCGGCCGGCCCTGCAGCGCGGTGTGGAAGGCGCGCGCGACATACTCGGGCAGGCGATCGGCGTGCTGCACCTCGCCGACCCATTTGGCGAGGCCGAGCGTGCCGGGGCCGAACATCTGGCGGTAGTCGAGTTCCTGGAAGGCCTCGCGGTCGCGCTGCTCACTCGCCACCTGGCCGACGAACAGAATCATCGGCGTCGAGTCCTGGAACGCGGTGTGCACGCCGATGCTTGCATTCGTCGCCCCTGGGCCGCGGGTGACGAAGCAGATCCCCGGACGGCCGCTGAGCTTGCCTTGCGCCTCGGCCATGAAGGCGGCGCCGCCTTCCTGCCGGCAGGCGATGAAGCGAATCGCCTCGCGGTGCTCGTAGATGCCGTCGAGCACGGCGAGATAGCTTTCACCTGGCACGCCGAAGCAGGTGTCGACGCCTTGAGCGATCAAGGCTTCGACCAGTGCGTGACCCGCAGGGCGTGAATTCATGTGTGTGGACTCCGATACGAGAGCGGGCGCGGACAGGCAATCGACAGCCTATTGTGCTTGGCGATAGGCTTTGGCGATAGGCTTGCACTTGCAGCCCGGGAGGAACCATACTTCAACGAATGGTGAATAAGCGCATCCC
>JBDTSN010000514.1:0-2664 GCA_039931145.1 Burkholderiales bacterium
CGCGACCTACTACAACCCCGCGCTGTACCTGCCGTTCTACTGTATCCGCCTAATCAAACACGTCCTTGCGTTTCGCGCCGGCGCGCAGGTGTGAGGCGGGCAGTTCGGGCTTGAGGTTCCACGGCAGCAGCGCCTCGAAGTCCTCGACGGTCTTCGCGAGCGGTAGCCGCTCGAAGAGACGCGAGAGATAGGCATGCGGCTCGACGCCGTTCGCCTTGGCGGTCTCGACGAGCGAATACAGGTTGGCGCTGGCTCTGGCGCCCGCGACGGTGTCGCTGAATAGCCAGCCCTTCCTGCCGATGACAAAGGGGCGAATGGCATTCTCGCAGCGGTTGTTGTCGAGCGGCGCTTCGGCGTGGTTGAGGAAGACGATGAGCTTTGTCCACTGACCGAGGGTGTAGAACACAGCTTTGCCGAGCAGGCTCTCGGGCAGCACCCTCGGGGCGAGATCTTCGAGCCAGGCGTGGAACCGAGCGATGATCGGCGCTGAGCGCTGGGCGCGCGCCTGCAGCCGCTCTTCGGGGGTGCAGGGCGTGTCGCGCTGGGTGAGTGCGCGCTCGATCCCGTAGAGCTCGCGGATGAACTGCAGCGCGACGCGGGCGTGGCCGTCGGCGGCGTTCGTGCTCGCCTTGTGCGCGGCCTCGAAGTAGCGCCGAGCGTGCGCCAGGCATCCGGCGTGCACGAGCTTGAGCGCCTGCGCGGCAAGATCATAGGGCCGGTAGCCGTCGGTGAGCAGGATGCCCCGATAACCCTCGAGCAGGCGCTTTGGAACCTCGCCGCCGCGCGAGGCGTCGTAGTCGAAGAGGATGATCCGCCGCCCCGGGGGCCCTGCGGCGCGGACCCACATCCAGTGATCGGCGGTGGGCGCCTTGTCGCTCTTGAGCACCTGCAGCCGCGTCTCATCGCAGTGGATGAGCGGGGCGTCGAGCAGGATCTCGTTCATCAGGTTGATGACCGGCACGACGTGGGTGGCGCCGAGCTGGATCATCCAGCCGGCCATGGTGGCGCGGCCGAGGGGGACGCCGAGGCGATGGAACTGTGGCTCCTGGCGGTAGAGGGGCAAGCCGTCGACGAACTTGGCGGTGGCGATCTGGGCGAGCAAGGACGGCGTCGCCAGGCTCTTCGGCAATAGCTGCGGCGGCACCGGGGCGAGGTGCACGGCCTGGTGGCAGCAGGGGCAGGCGTACTTGGGGCGGATGGTGCGGATCACGCACACTTCGGCGGGCCGGAAGTGCAACTGCTCGGCGCTCTCCTCGCCGATGCGCACGAGGGCGGTGCCATCATGGGGGCAGACCTTCTGGGCTTCGGTCAGGTCGTGCACGACCTCGACGCGCGGCAGATCGGCGCCGAGGGGCTTACGGCCGCGCTTGCGCCGCTCGTGCGCGGGGATGCCGACGCTCTGGCTTGCCGCCTCGGCGGCCTTCGCGAGCGCCTCAACCTCGTTGAACAGCCACTGCTGGTCGGGGCTCACGTCCTCGGCGGCGAGCTTCTCCGAGGAGCGGCCGAAGAGCTGGCGCTTCAGCCACCGGTTCTCTTCCTCGAGCAGGCCGATGCGCTGCTCGCGCGCAGCGAGACGCGCCACCAGATCTGTGGCGTTGGAGTCCGTCGGCGTTGCGGTGGTGGGTGAAATCACCCGTGAATTATAGGCTATCGCGACATCGCGGGCTCAGCTCAGGATCGAAAAACGCAGCGGCTCGTGCGGCTTCATGCGCCACACATCGTAGCCATCGAGCAGCCAGTTGAGCTGCTCGACGCTCATGCTGACAACGGTCTCGTCGGCGTTGCGCGGCCAATGGAAGCGCTCGCGCTCGAGGCGCTTGTACCAGACGACGAAGCCGTTGCGTTCCCACAGCAAGAGCTTCAACTTGTTGCGCCGCGCGTTGATGAATGCGAACAGCGCGCCCGACATCGGGTCCTGGCGCATCACGTCCCGGGCGAGCAGCGACAGGCCGTCCATCTGCTTGCGCATGTCCACGGGCGCGCGATGCAGATAGACCCGCTCGACGCCGCGGCCGTCAGGACGCAGCATCCGCGCCACCTGCCGAAAGCTCAGCGAGCCACGTCGTCGGCGGCCACTCGGCGCACTCGACCACGACGCGAGCCCCATGCACGATGCGGCAGACCAGCGGAAACGCCGAGGACGACGCGGTGAGCGGCACCGCTGCGACGCGACTCGCGCGAGCATCCGGCACAACCCGCACTGCGATGAACGGGCTCTTCGCCGACGCACCCGCCAGCGGCAGCAGCCCCTTCTTGCGAAGCGGCCGCAGCGCGTCGTGAACCTGACGCACCGGAAGGTCGCGCGACCTCGCGTAGCCGCTCAGCGTCATCCCCGCCGCTCTCGCCCCTTCCACGCAACGCAGCGCCTGGCGCTGCTTCGCGGTCAACCCCGATCTACCCATCTCGCTTCCCCGTCAACTGGCGCCCGTGCAGAATGACTGGCGCGAACTCGACGGGGAAGGACGTGGTTGTTTACGCGCTTACTATCCACTGGTCCACTTGAGGTCGAATCGCTGCTCTGAGATATCGACTGAGAAGAATGGATCGCGCGGCTCGGCGCCCTCGCGAATGCCCGACGTACGGTCTTGCGGATCACGCATGAGCGTCCGCTCGACCGGAGTAATACCTACTGTCGCCATCCCGAATTCTCCTGATTGAGTAAGC
>JBDTSN010000515.1:0-2663 GCA_039931145.1 Burkholderiales bacterium
TTCTTCGAGGCGCGCGGCATGCTGATGTTCGCCGCGGGCTTTTGCGCCGCGCTGCTGCTTGCCGGCGTGCTTGGCGTTGTCGCCACGCTGCGTTCACGGCGTGAATTCAAAAGTGTTGCGGCGCAAGCACAGGCCCTGCTCGATGGGCGCTACGCGGAGCTTGACGCGCCCGCAGACAACCGGCTGGGCGTCATCGTCGAGGCGCTCAATGCGACGCTGCGGCGCTGGCGTGACGCGCTTGGCGAGCGCGCGGTCGAACTCGAAGACCTGCGACGCCAGGCGAACCTCGACGCGCTCACTGGCCTGTTCAAACGCGGCCACTTTCTCGCCCGGCTCGAAGCGGCTCTGCAGTGCGAGGATGGTGCCGAGCAATGCGGCGTCGTCTTGCTGCGCGTGCGCGAGCTCGACGCGATGAACCGCGAGCTCGGGCGCGAGGCGACCGACCAGGTGCTGTGCGCCATTGCTCAGGCGCTGAGCGCCTACAGCGAGCGCGTCGCAGGCTGCTTTCCGGGGCGGCTGAATGGCGCCGACTTCGCGTTGTGCCTGCCGGTCGGCGGCATGGCGCACGAAACGGCGCATGCGCTCGCCGGCGCGCTGCGCGCCGTGCTGCCGGCAATGGGGCCGCAGGTCGCGATCGCGCTCGGTGCGGTCGAACTGCAACACGCGGCGACGATCGCACAGGTTCTGACCGCGGCCGACCAGGCGCTCGCGCGCGCCGAGTCCCGCGGGCCCTATGCGGTCGCGCTCGGCGACTTCGAGGCTGCGCCGCAACGCTACAGCGGCGAAGACTCATGGCGACGCGGGATCGGCGATGCGCTCGCCGGCGGCCGCGCGAAGCTGGCGCAGTTTCCGCTCATCGACGCGATGCACGCGCTCGTCCATCTGGAATGCCCGCTGCGCTTGCAATTGCACGCTGGCGGCAGCTTCGAGGTTGCCGTGCGTTGGCTGCCGCTCGCGCTGCGAGCGCGGTTGACGACCGATGTCGATGTGCGCGCGGTGGCGCTCGCGCTCGAGGCGATTGCCGGCGACGGCGTGGCGCGCTGCGTGAATCTGTCGCCCGCGTCGCTCGCCGACGCGAGCCTTGCACCGCGGCTGCGTGCCTTGTTGTTCGCCGCGCCGCCGGCCGCGCGCCAGCTGTCGATCGAGGTTGCGGAAGCCGCCGCGCTCGAGCGCTTTGCGCCGCTTCAGCAACTCGGGCGCCAGCTTCGGCCCTGCGGTGTGCAACTCGGTCTGGAGCACGCGGGCAACGGCTTGGGTCGGATCGACCGCTTGTTCGAGATCGGGCTCGACTTCGTCAAGCTCGACGCATCAGCCACACGCGGCGTCGCCGCTGAGCCGCAACGCGCGGATTTCGTTCGCGCGAGCGTCGAACTGCTGCACCGCATGTCGCTGCCCGTCTATGCCGAAGGCGTGATCGATGCCGACGATGCGCAAGTGCTATGGCGTTGCGGCATTGATGGCATCACCGGGCCGTGGGCCAGCGCGCAGCGCCCGCAGTCGGTGAGCTGAGCCGATTTCGTAGCGCGCGCGGCGCGCACAGCGTCCGCCAGCCGCTGCTCAGCCGATCGCGCCGCAGTGCAGCTCGTATACGCCGCGGCGGCGATCCTCGAAGAAGTACTTCAAGGTCTCGCGCACGGTGCGGAATGCGAGCTCGTCCCAGGGGATCGCGTCTTCGGTGAAGAGCCGCGCCTCGATCGACTCCGGGCCGGGCGCGAAATCAGTATCGAGCAAGCGCGCTCGATAGAACAGATGAACCTGCCCGGCGCGCACGACATCGATCACCGTGTAGAGGCCCTGCAACTCGATTCGCGCGCCGGCCTCTTCGACGGTTTCACGTGCGGCGCCCTCGGTGACCGTTTCGCCGAGTTCGAGGAAGCCCGCCGGCAGCGTCCACAGTCCGTAGCGCGGCTCGATGTTGCGTTTGCAGAGCAGCACCTCGTCGCCCCAGACCGGCACGGTGCCGACGACGTTGAGCGGGTTTTCGTACTGCACCAGGCCGCAGACGGTGCAGGTCGCACGATCGCGGTTGTCGCCAGGCGGCACCTGGTAGCGAACGACACCGCCACACGCCTTGCAATGCTTGAAACTTCGCGCCTGGAACATGCAACGAGTGTAGCGTCCGGCATGTCGTCGGGCGATTTGTCGTCGGGCGGTTTGGGTGGGAGGTCTGCACGGCGCGTCCGTGCGCCATCGCGTGGCATGATGCACGCACATCTTCAGTCGCATCGCCCGGAACCTGCCGCATGTCCTATGTCCTTCCCCCCGCCGCTTTGCCGAGCGTCCCGGTTCAGGGTCGCGCCGACGCCAGATTCGCCGTTCATCGCATCTATTGCGTCGGCCGTAACTACGTCGAGCATGCGCAGGAGATGGGCTTCACCGGCCGCGAGCCGCCGTTCTTCTTCCTCAAGCCCGCTGACGCGCTGCTGCCGGTGTGCGAAGGCGAGGTCGGCGCAATGCACTATCCGACGCTGACGCACGACCTGCAGCATGAGGTCGAGCTTGTCGTCGCAATCGGTGTCGGCGGGCGCGAGATCGCTGCGAAGGACGCGCTCTCGCATGTCTGGGGCTACGGCGTCGGCCTCGACATGACACGCCGCGATCTGCAGGGCGAGGCGAAGAAGCAGGGCCGGCCCTGGTGCATCGGCAAGGCCTTCGAGGAATCG
>JBDTSN010000516.1:0-2660 GCA_039931145.1 Burkholderiales bacterium
CGTTGGTGCGGTTGCCCTGCGCCGAGAAATGCATTTGCACTGCGGTCTCGGCCGACGATTCGAGGCGTCTTACGTGGCCGAGGACACGCGCGATGTGTTCGAGCACGTCGCGTGAACGCACGCGCAGCAGTTCGCGTTCGCGGCGCAGCGCCTTGTCGTCCGTCGCCGGCCACTCGTCGAGCGCGTCGAGCCACTCCTGGATCGCGCTTTGCTGGTCTTCGCAGGTGTCTTCCAGCGCGTGCAGCATGATGCGCGAATCGAGCAGCGGACGCCAGTTGCGGAAGTTGCTGGATTCGAGAAGCTCCTGTTGCAGGCGGCCGAGTTCGCGCGTCAGCAAGCGGCGCAATTCGAGGTAGCCGTCGACGATGTGGTTGACCATGCGCAGCATCAGGTCCGCCGGGCTCGTCGGCAGGCGCAGCGCGCTCGGGCGCGACTCGGCGCGACGCTCGACTCGCCGTGCGTCGGCATCCTCCAAGGGGCGTGTCATCTGGGCAAGCCGGGCGGCGAAGAAATCCGGCACCCCGCAGTCGGCAGGATGCACGGTGAGCAGCACGCGATCGAAAACAGCAAAGCCGACCGGATTTGTGTCGATCGACTCGAGCGCTTCTTTCGCCGATCCGACTTCGGCGCCGTTCGCGATACCCGCCGCCAGGCGCCGGAATACAAGCAGGTCGTACCACGACGTGTAGTCGAAATTCGAAGGCAAATGCTCATTCTTCAAGTCGGAGACGTGCAGATCGACGAGTTGCCCGCCGGTCCAGCGTAACAGCGCCGATTGCAGCGGCTCGATCTGAGCCTCGAATTCGCTTCGCGCACAGCCGATCCACAGGTAGCCGCTGGCGGCCATTTGTTCGGGAAGCGCGTCGAGTTCGGTCAGGCTGTCGGTGCCGACGTGGAAGACTCGCATCGCCTTCAGCTTGCGCGCAGCAGGCGCGCGGCGTCGAGCGCGAAGTAGGTCAGCACGCCATCGGCGCCGGCGCGCTTGAAGGCGAGCAGCGCCTCCATCATCACCGCGTCGTGATCGAGCCAGCCGTTGGCGGCAGCGGCTTTCAGCATCGCGTACTCGCCGCTGACCTGGTAGGCGAAGGTCGGCATGCGAAAGGTGTCCTTCACACGGCGCACGATGTCGAGGTAGGGCATGCCGGGCTTGACCATCACCATGTCGGCGCCCTCGGCGATGTCGAGTGCGACCTCGCGCAGCGCCTCGTCACTGTTCGCCGGGTCCATCTGATAGACACGCTTGTTGCTCTTGCCCAGGTTGCCGGCCGAGCCGACGGCGTCGCGAAACGGCCCGTAAAAGGCGCTCGCGTACTTCGCGCTGTAGGCCATGATCTTGGTGTGGATCAGATCGCGCTCCTCGAGCACATCGCGGATCGCGCCGATCCTGCCATCCATCATGTCGCTCGGCGCGACGATATCGACGCCCGCCTCGGCCTGCAGCAAGGCCTGCTGCGTCAGCACTTCGACCGTCTCGTCGTTCAGCACGTAGCCGGTGTCGTCGAGCAGGCCGTCCTGGCCGTGCGAGGTGAACGGGTCGAGCGCGACGTCGGTCAACACGCCGAGTTCGGGGAAGCGACGCTTCAACTCGCGCACGACACGCGGCACGAGGCCGTCGGCGTTCAAGGCTTCGCGCCCATCGGGCGTCTTCAGCGCCTGGTCGATCACCGGGAAAAGCGCAAGCACCGGAACGCCGAGCGCGAGGCACTCTTCGGCCACCGGCAGCAGGTTGTCGAGGCTAAGGCGCTGCACGCCCGGCATCGAGGAGACGTCCTGGCGCTCGTGCGCGCCGTCGACGACGAACACCGGCAGGATCAGGTCACTCGCATGCAGCCGGTGCTCCTGCACCAGCGCGCGGCTGAAGGCGTCCTTGCGCAGGCGGCGCGGGCGGCTGGTGGGAAACGGGGGCAGGTCGATCACAGGAAGGCTCCTTCGCGCGAGGCCGCTCGCAGCCAAGGCTACAGCGGGCAGGAACTGCAGGCCCCCGCTCACCTCGACATGGCATCTTGGATTCGCGCGGCGCGTCTGCTAAAGTTCGCTTTGAATGATAGCCGCGAGGCGTTCATTCCCTGCTTTTCCTCCCTGAGCAGGTGCCCGCGCGCGAAGGCCCGCGGGTATTGCGGGCCCTGGCTTGACTGTCAGGGCCTCTCTTTTTTGGGCTGGCGATTCTGGCTGGAATTTCGGGCTGGCGATAATGCCCACATGCTCTGGATCAAGGCCTTTCACGTCGTTTTCATCGCGAGCTGGTTCGCGGGACTCTTCTACCTGCCGCGCATCTTCGTCAACCTGGCGCAGGTTCCCCCCGACAGCCACGCCGAGCGCGAGCGGCTGCTCGTGATGGCGCGCAAGCTCTATCGCTTCAGCGGCCTGTTGGCGGTTGTCGCGATCGTGCTCGGCCTCTGGCTCTGGCTCGGCTACCGCATCGGCATGGGTCCCGGAAGCGGCTGGATGCACGTCAAGCTCGCGCTCGTCGTCGCCGTCGGCTTCTATCACTTCCAGTGCGGGCGCCTGCTGCACGATTTCGAGCAGTTCAGCAACCGCCGCAGCGAACGCTGGCTGCGCGTGTTCAATGAATCGAGCGTGCTGCTGTTTACCGCGATCGTCGTGCTGGTAGTCGTCAAGCCGTTCTGATGAGCCCCCACGCTCACTGCGTTCGCTGCCCC
>JBDTSN010000517.1:0-2647 GCA_039931145.1 Burkholderiales bacterium
GTAAGTGGCGCGATCTGCGCAACGGCGCCCTGGCCGAGGCGGCGACGGCGTGTGAGAAGAGCGGCGCCGTGGCGCGCGGCCTCGTCTATGCGCAGCGCCTGATCGACGCCGACCCCTTTGCCGAGCATGCGCATCGGCGCCTCATGCGGCTGCACTACCTGCGCGGCGACCGCGCGGCCGCGATCGCCACCTTCGAGCGCTTCGAGCGCAGCCTGAAGGACGAGCTCGGCACCCGCCCGTCGGCCGAAACGATCGAGCTGATGGCGACGATCGAGCATGCCGGCTCGCGCCTGCCGGCGCACAGGGCCGTGGTGCCGGCGAGCCTGCTGCGCCCACCGCGGCTGATCGGGCGCGAGCGTGAGTTGCACCGGCTCGATAGCGCGTGGTCGGCGCGGCGCGTGTTCCTGCTCATCGGCGAAGCGGGCATCGGCAAGAGTCGGTTGTTGCAGGAGTTCTCAGCCGGTCGGCAGCATGTATTCAGCGTCCAGTCCAGGCCGGGAGACGCTGGCATCGCGTATGCGTTGCTGGCGCGCATGCTTCGATTGGTGCTCGCAAGTTACAAGCTGCCGACGACGGCGGCGCGCACACAGGAACTCGCATTGATCCTGCCCGAGCTCGGCCCATCCGTTGCCGTGGCCGGCGAAGCGCAGCGCTTGCTGTTGCAACGCACGGTCGAGCAGACACTTGCCGACACGGTGCGCGCCGGCCTGCAAGCCGTGATCGTCGACGACCTGCATTTCGCAGACGTTGCGAGCGTCGAATTCCTGCAGTCGATGCTGCAGTCCGACGCGCTTGCCGCGCTGCGCTGGGGCTTCGCGCAGCGGCCGGCCGACGCCGGAGGAGCGGCTGGCAGCTTGCGTCGTGCGTTGGAAGAAGGCGGACGCGTCGAAACCATCGATCTGCAGCCGTTCGACCTTGCGCAGCTCGGCGCACTCATCGAATCGATAGGCGTTGCCGAACTCGACCCGGCACGGCTCGCGCCGGCGCTGCTCAAACACAGCGGCGGCAACCCGATGTTCGCGCTCGAGACCTTGAAGGATCTGGTGATATCCGAGCGCGGCGACGCTCCCGATGCCTACGCCAGGTTGCCGCAACCCGTCTCCGTCGGCGCGCTCGTGGAGCGGCGGCTTTCGCAACTGTCCGCGCCGGCGCTGCGTCTGGCGCGCACCGCGGCCCTCGCCGGCCCGGACTTTCATGCCGAACTCGCCGCCGCCGTGCTCGAGACGCATCCTCTCGACATCGCCGAACCGTGGCGCGAGCTCGAAGCGGCACAGGTGATTCGCGATCAGGGCTTCGCGCACGACTTGATCTTCGAGGCGACGCTCGCCTCCGTGCCGCAGCCGATCGCACAGCTGCTGCACCGGCGCATCGCGAGCTACCTCGAAGGCCACCACGTACCCCCCGAACGCACCGCGCCGCACTGGGCCGGCGCTGGGGAGTGGCAACGCGCCGGCGAGTGCTATGCCGCGTCGGCTAGGCGCGCACAGCGGGCCTCCCAACGCAGTCACGAGGTCGAATACTGTCGTCTGGCGATTGACGCCTTCGACCGCGCAGACAATCACGAGCGTGCCTTCGAGACGCGTTGCGAAAGCATTCATGCCTTGATCGTCGTCCAGGGCGTGACGCGCGCCCAGGCGGCGATCGAAGAACTGCTCGCTGCTGCGAAGACCGATGCCGAGCGCGCTGCCGCGCTCACTGCAAAGGCCACAGCGGCGCTGATGGCCGCGGACCACTCGGCCGGCATTGCGGCCGCGGCGGAGGCGCTGGAACTGACGCGCGAGCTCGCATCGCCCTGGCCGCGCTTTCAGGCCGTACGCCTGCACGCTGTGGGTCTGGCCCAGTCCGGCCGGTCTGCCGAGGGCTTGGCCGTCATCGAGCCGTATCGCGCGTTGATCGAAGCCGAGGGCACGCCGGAGCAGCGCGGCCATTTCTGGGCCGACTACGCCTATGTGCTGAACACGGCGCGCCGCCTGCGCGACACCGACTTCGCGCTGCAAAAGGCAATCGACAACGCAACTGCGCTGGGTGACATTGCCGAACTGGCGACGCTCACCTCCAACCTCGCCACCGTCAAGGGCAACCTGGGGCGGGTGCCCGAGGCGCTCGCGATGACGCAACGCGCGCTCGCGCTGCAGGCGCAACTCGGTGCCACCGACGGCCCCGAGGGCGCGGTGATGGAGACCTATGCCGGCCTGTACTGCGGCATGGTCGGACGCTACAGCGAGGCTTTGCAGCGGCTCGACACCGCGCTCGCCTGCTTTGCGCGCGACAAACAGGTGCTGTGGACCGCCCTCGCGTCGAACCACAAGGCGCAGCTGCTGATCGACCTCGGGCAGTTTGCGCGTGCGCAGCAGGCGCTCGACTACGAACGCCCGCCGATCGACCATGTGCGTGCCCGGGGCGTGACTGTCGCGGCGCGACTTGCGCGCGCCATGGGCCAACCGGATCGCGGTCGCATCGATGAAGCCATCGCCCTGCTGACGCCGGGCGCCGATCCGCATGTACGCATGCACGCGTTGCTCGACCACGCGCTCGGCCATGACGGCGCGCCCGAGCTTGAACGCTATGACGAAGTTCTTCAGTTGGCGCTGCAACTCGAGTTTGCCGGCGTCGCGCTGAAGGTACGGCTGCTGCGCGCGCACGCGCA
>JBDTSN010000518.1:0-2641 GCA_039931145.1 Burkholderiales bacterium
GCCGGGGCTGGGCAAGACCACGCTCAGCCACATCATTGCGCACGAGCTCGGCGTGAACATGCGGCAGACCTCGGGCCCGGTGCTGGAAAAGCCGAAAGACCTGGCGGCGCTGCTGACCAATCTGGAAAAAAACGACGTCTTGTTCATCGACGAAATCCACCGCCTCAGCCCGGTGGTCGAGGAAATCCTCTACCCGGCGCTGGAGGATTACCAGATCGACATCATGATCGGTGAAGGTCCGGCCGCACGCTCGATCAAGCTGGACCTGCAGCCCTTCACGCTGGTTGGCGCCACCACGCGCGCCGGCATGCTGACCAACCCCCTGCGCGACCGTTTTGGCATCGTCACGCGGCTGGAGTTCTACACACCGGCCGAACTGGGCACCATCGTCAAACGCTCGGCCGGCCTGCTGAAGGTGACGATCCAGGCCGAAGGCGCCTTCGAGATCGCGCGCCGCTCACGCGGCACGCCGCGGATTGCCAACCGCTTGTTGCGCCGTGTGCGCGACTACGCCGAGGTCAAGGCCGACGGCGTGATCACGCGCGAGATTGCCGACAAGGCGCTGAAAATGCTGGACGTCGACCCCGAGGGCTTCGACCTGATGGACCGCAAGCTGCTCGAAGCCGTGGTGCACCGCTTCGACGGCGGCCCGGTCGGGCTCGACAACGTCGCCGCGGCGATCGGCGAGGAACGCGAGACGATCGAGGACGTGATCGAGCCTTACCTGATCCAGCAAGGCTACCTGCAACGCACGCCGCGCGGTCGCATCGCGACGCTCGCGGCGTATCGGCATCTCGGCGTCACGCCGCCGAAGAGTAGCGCTGCGGCGGATCTGTTCGGCGAATGAGCCTTGTCAAGCCGCTTTCCGTGCGGCGTGACGCATAGGAAGCAGGCTTTGCTCCCGCTCCCACTCCTGTGCTCCCGCGTCAGCGACCGGTGCGCTTCCGCTGGCGCCAGGCGAGCAGCTCGCCGACGAAGCCACGCCGGAAGGCGACGACGCAGACGACGAAGATCGCGCCGATGATGACCGTCACCCACGAGCCGACGCGATCCGCCAGATAGTTCTGCAGGCCGATGATCGTGAAGGCGCCGATGACCGGGCCGGCAAAGGTGCCCATGCCGCCGAGCAGCGTCATCAGCACGACCTCGCCGGAGAGCGACCAGTGGGCGTCGGTGAGCGAGGCGAAGCCAAGCACGATCGTCTTGAGCGATCCGGCGAGGCCGGCGAGCGCGGTCGACAGCACGAAGGCGAGCAGCTTGTAGCGGTTCACGTCGTAGCCGAGCGAGACGGCACGCGGCTCGTTCTCGCGGATCGCCTTCAAGACCTGGCCATAAGGCGAACGCACGATGCGCACGATGAAGAGGAACACGGCGACGAACACCGCGAGCACGAAGTAGTACATCACGAGCGGCTCAGATAGCGGGAGCACGCCGAAGAGATGCCCGCGCGGCACGCCTTGCAGGCCGTCCTCGCCGCCGGTGAAGGGCGCTTGCAGCCAGACGAAATAGATCATCTGCGCCAGGGCGAGCGTGATCATTGCGAAGTAGATGCCCTGGCGCCGGATGCCGAGCAGCCCGACGCAAAGGCCGATCAGACCGGCGAATACGGTGCCGGCAAGAATGCCGAGCTCGGGCGACAGCCCGGCGCTGCGCACCAGCCAGCCGGTGGCGTAAGCGGCGGCGCCGAAGTAGGCCGCGTGGCCGAACGACAGCAGCCCGGTGTAGCCGAGCAGCAGATTGAACGCGCAGGCGAAGATCGCAAAGCACATCGCCTTCATCACGAACAACGGGTACAGGCCGAGGAAGGGCGCGGCGAGCAGCAGCGCGAGGACGACGAGCCAGGAAATCTGGCCGAGGCGCTCGGTATTTGCAACCGTGCTCTTCATCACGCCTCCTTGCCGAACAGGCCGGCCGGGCGGATGGCAAGCACGATCGCCATGATGATGAAGACGGCGACGTTCGAGGCCTCGGGATAAAACACCTTCGTCAGCCCCTCGATCAGGCCGAGCGCGATGCCGGTCAGGATCGAGCCGAGGATCGAGCCCATGCCGCCGATGACGACGACCGCGAAGACGACGATGATCATGTGGCTGCCCATGAGCGGCGTGACCTGGATCACCGGCGCCGCCAACACGCCGGCGAGCGCGGCGAGTGCCGCGCCGAAGCCGTAGGTCAGCATCACCATCACCGGCACGTTGATGCCGAAGGCCTGCACCAGCTTGGGATTCTCGGTACCGGCGCGCAGCGTCGAACCGAGGCGCGTCTTCTCGATGATGAACCACGTCCCCAGGCAGACCGCAAGTGACGCGAAGATGATGAAGCCGCGGTAGTTGGGCAGGATCATGAAGCCGAGATTTGTTGCCCCACGCAGCAGTTCGGGGACCGGATAGCTCTGACCCGAGACGCCGTAATGCTCGCGCATCAGCCCTTCGGCGACGAGCGCCAGGCCGAAAGTCAGCAACAGGCCGTAGATCGGGTCGATCTTGTAGAGCGGTTTGAGCAGCGTGCGCTCGATCGCCATGCCGAGTACGCCGACGACGAGTGGCCCGAGCAGCAGCGACACCCAGAAGTTGATGCCGAAGCTGTCCATGCCGATCCAGGCCACATACGCGCCCAGCATGTACAGCGCGCCGTGCGCGAA
>JBDTSN010000519.1:0-2639 GCA_039931145.1 Burkholderiales bacterium
GCGATCGCGCTTGCACTGAAGGCCGGTGCGCAGCCGAATGAGGCGACCGCGGCCGACTTCGATGCGTTGAAAGCGCACTACGACGAAGGCCAGATCGTCGAGATCGTCGCCGCGATCGCGCTCTTCGGCTACCTGAACCGCTGGAACGACACGATGGCGACGACGCTCGAGGTCTTGCCAACGCAGGTTGCAGAGCGGACGATCGGCGGGGCCGGCTGGGAGCCGGGCAAGCACGGCAAGAGCCTGTGAACAAATGCGATACCCCCGCTCGGCCGCGCCGGATTCATTCACAGGCGCTGAAGCGTCAACTTCATTTGCGACGCGCGATCTCGGCCGCGACCTCGGCCGCCATCGCAGCAGCTTGGGCGTCGCCGTCGCGCGCGGCAAGCACCGTCAATCCGTCGACGACGCCTGCGCGGTCGGCGGCGTCGCGGTTCTGGCTCGCCTTCCATTTGCCGACGAGCGACGTGAGCTCTATCTCGATGCCGACGATTGCGCTGAGCATCGCCTCGACGTAGTCGGCCGGCGCGTCGGTCACGTGCCATGGCGTGACCTGTCGCGCCTCGTGGCACTCGGTCAGGCGCGTCACGAACGAGCGCAGCCACTCGCGGTCGTCGATTGCACGCAGCCGGCCGCGCGCCTGGACGACGATGTAGTTCCAGGTCGGCACCGCCTTGCCGTGCAGGGTCTTGCTCGGGTACCAGCCGGGGCTGACGTAGCTTTGCGCGCCGTGGAAGACGACGAGGGCATCGACCGCTTCGCGCGTTTCGCGCCAGAGCGGATTCGCGCGCGCCACATGGCCAAGCAGCGTGCCGTGTTCTCCCGTGCCGGGATCCAGAATGAACGGGATCGGGTCCGCCTGCAGCGCGCCGCCGCGATCCTGCGTGATCAACGTGCCGAGCGGGTGGCTGCGGATCAGCTCCAGCAGCGTTTCGCTGCGGGTCTCTTCGAAGTGGCTCGGCAGGTACATGATGGGTTCACATCCTACCGGCAGCCGCCTCGGACGGCTCGCGGCTGCGGGGACTACCCACCAGCGCCGAGGATCAGCGTCAGTCCCCAGGCCATCAAGGCCAGCCCGGCTGCGGGGCTGATTGCGCGCGCCAGCGGCCAGGTCGCCGGCCACGCCTTCTCGATCAGGACGAACGCGGTCAGCGCAGCGATCCAGGCCACGTTCATAACGCCGAGCACGAAAAGCAGCGCCATCAGCAGCCAGCAGCAGCCGGTGCACCACATCCCATGCTCCAGGCCCATGCGCCATGCGCCGGGCGTGCCAGCCTGCCAGCGCGTCATCAGAAACGAGAGCGGCGAACGGCAGGTATTGAGGCAGGCATGCTTGAGCGGGCTGAACTGGAACGCGCCGGTGCCCAGCAGCAGCGCCCCTGCAACGAGCGGGCTGCGCAACTCCATCATCGGTGTTACCCAGCGCGCGTGCAGCAGCGCCCATTGGACGAGCGTCGCGATCACGCTGAAGGCGGTCCACACCGCGACGTAGCCGGCGACGAACGCAGCCGTCTGCCACGCGGACGCGCCGCTTGGCGACTTCGCTTGCATGGCCCGCATCGCCGACACCATCGGCAGCGCGGAGGGCAGCATCATCGCGACCATCATCACCGCCCACATCAGAAAGACGAGTGCGAGGTCGCCCGTGCCCCAATCGGTCATGCGCGGCATGAGCAGCATGTCGGCGCCGGCCTGCATGTGCGCCATGCCCCAGCCCATGCTCAGCAGATAGACCCAGGCCAGGCCGATGATGCCGGCGAGCGCCAGCATCAGCGGCCATTGCGCGGTGGGGCGCCGTTCAAGAGCGTGCATTTCAGCTCCGATATGCGAACGGCGAATAGAAGCCGTTGCGGTCGGACAGCTCGAATTGGTAGCCGTGGTCGCTGTAGTGCATGCGGCTCGATTTCGCGACCACCGCGGGGAAGCCGGGCACGGGGGTGAACGGATGGTTGGAGACCGTCACGTCGCCGCCGTCCTGGCCGGCGAGGGCCTCGATCGCGGTATCCGTCACGCCCGGGATGCGCACGCTGCGGCGCTTGCCCTCCGCGCGGTATTCGATCGGCGCGCTGCGCACGCCCATCACCTCGCCGATGAGTGGCGCGAGCGCTGCGAGCGGCCCGCCGGCCTGACCGGAGAAGACCTTGCCGAGCGCCTCCTGCTGCGCCGCGTCGGCACGTTCGTCGAGGTAGAGCGCAACGCGCCACTTGGTTTGCATCATGTGCCCCGGGGTGTGCACGAAGAGCGCGACGTTGAGCCCGTCGAGCTTCACGTCGCCGAGCGACCCGTGCTCGATGTGCCAGGCGATCATCGCGTTGCACTCGCCTTCGGACGGTGCGTTCAGGAAGACACAGGGGCATGCTGCGAAGCAGTTGCAGCTCTCGAAATAAGTGCCGGTGACGTTGAGTTGGGTGGCCATGTTGAACTCCTTGTGATGTGGTGATCGGCGGCGCGGGATTGCGCTTGCGCCTTGTGCCCAAGGTAGCTGCTGTGGTCGGTGCGCGCATCACCGAAACTGACTATTCGCCCGGCCGGGCCAAAGAATGATCCGATCCGGTGGCGCCCTCGCAGCGGCCTTGCCTTCAAGACGCGATGTTCTTGTTGTGGCAGAACAGGTTGTCCGGGTCGACCGAGTGCTTGAT
>JBDTSN010000520.1:0-2638 GCA_039931145.1 Burkholderiales bacterium
CTGAGGGTGGGGATGAGCGACGTCGAGCCGTAAGCAAGCACATCGGAGAAGCGCCTTGCCTGCACCTCACCGTCAGGCGTGACGCGCTGATCGGCGAAGCGCACGCGTTGCACGAGCCCCAGGCGCAAAGCCTCGGCGCCGCTCGCCGGATCGATCACGCGGCTCGTCAAGCCAAACGTCAATTGGTTGCCGTCGGACACCCGGTCAATACCCGAGAACCCGTTTTCGGTGTAGATCGATTCGAAATTGAAGTCCTTCGGCGCGCTGTCGAAGATGGGGTAGTTCGATTGGTCGACATAGGGCGTGTAGGCATACAGGATTCTCGGCTCGATCGTCTGCACGATGTTGCGGCCGAAAAAGCCGGCATTGCGTTCGAACACCCAAGCGCTGTCCAGGCTTGCGGTCGGGATGATGCGCGAGGCGGTCGTACGGCCGTCAGGCATCGGCGCGTCGAGCGAGTAGCTCGCGGCGTTGAACGCGAGCTTTGGTGTGAGCGTCCAGCCAGGCGTCGCGTAGGGCCAGGCCAGGTCGCCGATTGCATGCAGGCGCAGGCCGGTCGGGCGCGTGGTATCGACCACGCCAGCGGGGTTGGTGAACTGGTTCAGCTCGGTCTCGAAGTTCGCCGCCAATCCACCCGGCAGGGTCTGGCTGGTGCGTATACCAATCTGCGGCAGGCGCTGGTAAGGCACTTCCATCAAATTGCTCGGGTCGCTTCCCTGCAGCGCCTGCCAGGCCTGCACGCCAACGTAGACATTCCAATCGCCACCCGCCGTGAGGTTCGTGAAGTCGCGCTGCAGCAAGGCGTCGGTCGTCAACAAGCGGCGCGTCAGGCTCGGCAGCGCGCCCGGAAAGTCCTTCCAGTAGTCGTCGTCCGAGACGCGAAGGCTGCGTAGTTGCAGGCTCCATTGCTGTGCGATGCTCTGCACGTGCTGCAAGTTCAACGCGTAGCGCGCGCTATGAGTTTGCCTATCGTCGGGCAGCCAGTCGACGCGGATCTGGCCACCGAACTCGGGCTCGAGGTAGCGGAACTCGCTATCCACGCCCGGCCCGCGGCTGGTGCGCACGATCGGCGTGATCGTCGCGTCCCGATTTGGCGCAATGTTCCAGTAGTACGGCACGGCGGCGACAAAGCCGCTGCTGCTGTCGAGCGCCATGATCGGCGGCAGCCAGCCAGACTTGCGTGCATCGGTGAGCGGGAAGCTGATGCGCGGCCCACCGAGGATGGGCACGCCCAGGAAGCGCAGCACCGCACCCTCGGCGACGCCCTCGTTGGCGTCGAAATCGAGATGCACGCGATCCGCGCTGAGCAGCCAGGCCGGGTCGCCCGAGCCGTCGGCCGGACAACTCGTGTACGTCGCCATCGTTGCGACCGCACGGTCGGCGTCCAGGATGTCGATGCGCTGCGCCGTTCCGGTCGCGCCAGTGCTGCCGATCGTGAAGCGCGGGCTGACGACGAAACCCTCGAAACGGGCAAGCCGAAGTTGGGCTTCGGGGCCGGTGAAGATATTGCCCTCATGCGAGACGCGCACATTGCCCGCGGCGCGCGCGGTGTCGTTCGCCGCGTCATAGCTCAGCTTGTCGGCGTAGACGCGCACGTCCGCGCGCCGCAGTTCGGCGTTGCCGACGGCTTC
Source organism: Burkholderiales bacterium (assembly GCA_039931145.1). Taxonomy (GTDB): domain Bacteria; phylum Pseudomonadota; class Gammaproteobacteria; order Burkholderiales; family Burkholderiaceae_C; genus CAIKUF01. The sequence goes on from JBDTSN010000520.1 coordinate 1,632, forward strand.
GACCTCCAGGTCGGGCCGGCCGCGCAGTTCGTCGGCGCGCACGAATACCGGTCGGTCGTCGGCTCGCTTGCCGATGGGTGGCGGACTCAGCGCGCCGGTCGGTCGCAGCACGATGCCGATGCTGTCGTCGAGCGCCGCATCGGCTCTGGCTTCAGGCGCCGCGACACCCAACGCGATTGCGAACCCGCACGCAAGCACTTCAGCGGCGCGGCGCGCACGCACGTAGCGGGAAAGACAAAGGAGATGCAGCGAACGCAACAGGGGCCGATCAGAGCGGGTTCGCCGAACCGGATCAGCGGGGCGGCGCGGGCGCACGCCTTCGACCCGGTGCAGCCGATTTGTAGAATCGATTATCCATGAGCACTTCGCCTGCCTTGCCTGCTGTTGGTTCCGACCGCATGACACGCGCCAATGCGCATCCCTTGAGTGCCGAAGTGGTTTGGCCCGATGCGGCACGGCGCGCGGCGTTCGAACACTGGCTGGCATCGCTGCTCACGACGTACCGCCTCGAGCCCGCGACGCTGCGCCCGGCGAGTGCCGACGCGAGTTTTCGGCGCTACCTGCGCATCGACGCTGCGGATCGCAGCTTCGTCATCATGGACGCGCCGCCGCCGCAGGAGGACGTGCGCCCCTTCGTGCAAGTGGCGGGACTGATTGGTGCGGCCGGCCTGCATGCGCCGCAGGTGCAGGCGTGCGACGACACGCATGGTTTCTTGTTGCTTAGCGATCTCGGCGCGCGGCCGTATCTCGCCGAATTGCAGGCGGCGGTGGCCAGCGACGACACGCAGCGCATCGAATCGCTGATGCGCGATGCGTTTGCCGCACTCGTGCAATGGCAAATGCGTGTCGACGCGAACGACCTGCCAGCCTACGACGATGCGCTGCTGCGGCGCGAACTGGCCCTTTTCCCCGAGTGGTGCGTGGGCCGCGAACGCGGCATCGCGTGGACCGACAGTCAACAGGCGCAGTGGCAGTCGGCATGCGACATTCTCGTCGCGAGCGCGCTC
>JBDTSN010000521.1:0-2634 GCA_039931145.1 Burkholderiales bacterium
CACCGCATGCTGCTCGTGCATGCGGAGGCGCAGGCGCTGCTGCGCAAGGAATTGATCGATACGCTAGGGCTTGAGCGCGCGCGCGGTCTGCTCACGCGCATGGGCTATGCGTCGGGCCTGCGCGACGCGGAACTCGCGCGCACTCGCTCGCAGGACTGCAGCGACGTTGAAGCCTTCATGACCGGGCCGCGGCTGCACACGCTCGAAGGCATCGTCCAGACGACGCCCGTGCAGCTCGAGCTCGACCGCATGACGGGGCGCTTTTACGGCGAGTTTCTGTGGGAGAACTCGTGGGAAGGCCAATGGCATCGCCACCACTACGGCGTACACGATGAGCCCGTCTGCTGGACGCAGATCGGCTATGCCTGCGGCTACGCTTCCGCCTTCATGGGCCGGCCGATCCTGTTCAAGGAGGTCGAGTGTGCCGGCATGGGCAACCCGAACTGCCGCATCATCGGCCGCCCGGCGCAGGAGTGGGACGACGCCGACGAGCACTTGCGTTACTTCACGCCCGAGTCGATCGCCGATCAATTGATCGAGTTGCAGACGCAGGTCGTTCAACTGCGATCGACGATCAGCGAGAAGGTGAACCTGCCGGGCGAGATGATCGGCAACTCACCCGGCTTTCGGCGTGCGTTCGAACTGCTGAGGAAGGCCGCGAACAGTCACATCACGGTGCTTCTGCTCGGTGAGACGGGGGTCGGCAAGGAGCTTTTCGCACGCGCGCTGCATGCAATGGGCGCGCGCCGCGATCAACCCTTCGTCGCCGTCAACTGCGCTGCGATCCCGACCGAACTCGTCGAGTCCGAACTGTTCGGCGTCGAGCGCGGCGCGTACACCGGCGCACAGGTTGCACGCGCGGGCCGCTTCGAGCGTGCCGACGGCGGCACGTTGTTCCTTGACGAAGTCGGCGATCTGCCGCTCGCCGCGCAGAGCAAGCTACTGCGTGTGTTGCAGGAGGGCGAGATCGAGCGCGTCGGCGACCATCGCACGCGCCGGGTCAACGTGCGCATCGTCGCGGCGACGAACGCCGAACTGCAGCAACGTGTGAAGGACGGGCGCTTTCGCTCCGACCTGTACTACCGCCTCAACCCGTTCCAGATCGAGATCCCGCCGCTGCGCGAGCGCATGGAGGACATCTCTCTGCTCGCCAAGCGTTTTCTGGAAAAACACACAGCCATCCACGCCAAGAAACTGCGCGGCTTCACCGACAAGGCCAAGCGCGCACTGCTCACGTACAGCTGGCCGGGCAACATCCGCGAGCTGCAGAACATGGTCGAGCGCGGCGTGATCCTCGCGCCGAGCGGAACGCGCATCGAGGTCGAGCATCTCTTCACCTCACCCGTCGCCGGCACGCCGAACCCGGAGTTCAGCCTCGGCCTCGACGGCAACCTCGACGAGCATCCGTGGGAGGCCGGCAAGGAGCTCTGCGAAGCTGTCTTCAACGGCGTCATGACGCTCGCCCAGGTCGAAGGCATGCTGATCGCGACCGCGGTTGACAAGTCGCACGGCAACCTCTCCGCCGCGTCGCGCATGCTCGGCATCACGCGGCCGCAGTTGGCGTATCGGCTGAAGCAGTTGCATGAGCCGGTGACGGCGGGCTGACGGGATATCCGCGTCACCATGGCCTTGCATCTTCCGCAGGAAGTAGCGGGCTACCTGGCGCAGCACCACGTGATGACCCTCGCCACGCAAGGCGCCGACGGACCCTGGGCGGCGGCGGTGTTCTATGCGGTGGACGGCGACGACCTGATCTTTCTTTCGTCGCCGAAGACGCGGCACTGCAGCGATCTCGCGCACGACGCGCGCTGCGCGGCGACGATTCAAGGGCAGCCCGAGGACTGGCGCGCGATTCAGGGAGTCCAGATCGAAGGGCGGGTCGAGGAACTACGCGTTGACGAACTGCATCGCGCGCGCGACGCTTACGCCAAGCGCTTTCCCTTCGTGCGGCCTGCGGGCGCGCCGGCGGCAATCGTCGCTGCGCTTGCCCGGGTGCGTTGGTACCGGTTGTGCATCGTGCGGCTTTACTTCATCGACAACGCGCGCGGCTTTGGCGATCGGCAACAGTTCGACGCCTGAGGCGCTCGCAAAAGCTTGGCGCTCGCGTCAGTCGCTTTCGCCTTTGCCCTTCTGGCGCGCGACCAGCTGCAGCATCGTCGCGAGCGTGATCGAGCTGAACGTTGCCTTTGCGATCTGGTCGATCTCGCCGAGGACGGCGTCGAGTGCGTGATCGACGGGTGTCGGCGCGTGTGTGTCGGCGCGTGCCGAGCTGGGCGTTGCGAAGTCCTCGAACAACTGGATCACGTCCATCAGCGTCAGGCGCCGCGCGTTGGCCGAAAAGCGGTAGCCGCCGCCGACGCCGCGCACCGATTCGACGATGTCGGCGCGCACCAGTTCGGCAAGCACTTTTGCCAGATGATGCGGCGAGATGCCGTACTTGTCGGCGATCTCGGAGGCCGTGATGTGACGCAGCGGGTCGGCGGCAAACTCGATCACGCTGTACAGCGCGAGCATGGTGTTGACCTGCAGCTTCATCGCCCGCGCGCTGCGGTCGCGCCTGGGGTCGGCGAGAGCTCCATCTCGAGCGGGATGAGCGCGCCGGCCATCATCCCCTGGCTGCGAAAGAACGACAGA
>JBDTSN010000522.1:0-2630 GCA_039931145.1 Burkholderiales bacterium
CCTCGCAGACGTCGATCCGCGCCATTATCGACCGGACACAAAATAAGGGATAATTGTAATAGCTGCTCCACTTAATCAGTTATTTTTATCATGCGCGGATCGGACGCAACTTCCTGCGCAGCGGCTGTCCAGCGCTTGCCCGCACGCGCTCGATGAAGCGTTCGAGATTGCCGAGCGGCATGTCCCGCCGGTACGCGATGTGCAGCGGGTGCGAGGCGATCGACGGACGCGCCTTCAGGATGCGCAGCTCCCCGGCGCGCACCTCCGGCGCGATGATCTCCACCGGCAGCAGGCTGATGCCGATGCCCTGGCAGGTCAGCGCCTTGATGATGAAGAGGCTGGTGCAGGTGTTGAAGCGCAGCGGCGCGAGCCCGGCCCCGGCGAACCACGAGCGAATGCTGTCGAACAGAAGCGATGGGGGCGCGTGCGAGATGATCGGCAGGTTCACCAGCGATGCAGGCGTGCCGATGTCGAGCTTGCCCAGGCGCCTTGGCGTGCCCACCCAGTAGTGCGGCATGTCGATCAGGCGCTCGGCCGCCAGCAGCGGTGGCAGGCTGGACGGGGTGAGCACTGCGACGTCGATCTCGCCAGCCAATAGCTTCAACTGCAGGTTGGCGCTGAAATCGACCACCAGCTCGACCTGCGCCTGCGGATAGTGCTGCTCGATGTCGGCCAGAAGTGCCGGGAGGTAGCGCTGCGCGAACGTATCGGTCGAGCCCATGCGCACCAGCCCCTTCAGTTCGCGGCTGGGAGCGACGCGGTCGCTGATGCGTTCGGCGATCGACAGCATCTCGCCCGCTTGCTGCGCCACCTCGAGCCCGAACGTGGTCAGGCTCGCGCGGTACGAACTGCGGTTGATAACCCGCCCGCCGAGCGTCGCTTCGAGCTCCTTGATGCGAAGCGACAGCGCAGGCTGGCTGATGCTGAGCCGGGTGGCCGCCGCGCGCACGCTGCCCAGGCGTGCAATCCAGTGAAGCGCCTCGAGCTGCGCCAGGGTGAGCTTCATCGCTTGGATGTTCCCGCGCCTGCGCCACCAATCCGTACCGGCGGCGCGCGGGATGCGCTCAGGTGCTCGCGCCGCGGGCAGTGATCGGCCACAGGGCGACCACGCGACCACGCTGCACCACCACATACCAGTCGTGCAGGTTGACCGTGGGGTCGCAATGGCCCGGAATCAGCATGACCTTGTCGCCCAGCGCGAGCGGCGCCGCCGTCGGGCCTAGGCGCAGCTTGCCATGCTCGTCGGACATGCCGACGACCTCGACGTCGCGCAACCCATGCACCCAGGGCAGGCCTTTCTCGCCGCTATAGGACTTGAGGCCGGCATCGAGCACCGCACGTTCACGAGCCGACCGGCTCATCACGCTCGCCAGAACGAAGAGGCTGTGGCGGAACTCGGTGTAGCGCTCGCCATCCACGCCGCCTATGCGCGCGTAGTCGGTGTCCATGAACACATACGACCCGACCTGCAGCTCGTTCCACAGGCCGCTGCCCCCTTCCATGCGAAACGTGCCCGTGCCTGCACCGCTCACGATCTCGCAACGCAGCCCGTGACGCTCGAGCACCTCCAGCGTGGTGCGCACATGCGTCGAGGCGCCGTCGATGGCCTTGGCACGTTCCGCCGCGCCATGGATGTGCTGCGCGGTTCCGTGATAGGCCTGCAGTCCCCGAAAGTGCAGCCCCGGCGACTGCGCTATGCGTTGCGCGATCTCCAGCGCGGGCTTGCCCGGGGCGACGCCGCAGCGCTGCATGCCGACATCGATCTCGACCAGTCCGCCCAGCGTGACGCCGAAGTCGCAAGCAGCCTTCGCGGCAGCATCCACCTGGCCCGCGTCGTCGAAGCACACGCCGATCGTCGCATCGCGGGCCAGCGCCGCGAGCCGCCGCAGCTTCTGCGCGCCGACGACCTGGTTGCTGACCAGCACATCCCGGATGCCGCCGCTCACCAGCGCCTCGGCTTCGCCCACCTTCTGGCAGCACTGGCCGACGGCACCGGCAGCGATCTGCCGGTGCGCGATCGACGGGCACTTGTGCGTCTTCGCATGTGGGCGAAGCTTCATGCCGGCGGCCGCGGCGAACGCGGCCATCCTGGCGATGTTGTCGTCGAGCGCATCGAGGTCGACGACCAGCGCCGGCGTTTCGATCTCGTCGAGGCTTGCGCCGATTCGGGCTGGTATATTGTTCACGCGAAAGGGAAGTGATCGACGGGCTGTTGCGAGGGGAACTCCGCGGTGATCATTGCACAGATGAACGATCGGTGTCGATCGGGCACGTCGAAGGAAGACATCCCCGAACCTCGTTCCGCGCGCATCGCCGGTCGCCGCACGTCGCGCAACAGGCGCCATGCAGCGCCGCATGCGATGGCGCGTGCCGGAGCGAACGCATGACTGCACTCGCCGTGCAGGCGGAGACCCCCGACCCGGGAGGCACCCCGACGATCCGCGTGGTCGACGTGCACAAGCGGTTCGGCGCGCTGGAAGTGCTAAAGGGCGTCTCCTTCGACGTGCATCGGGGCAACGTCGTCAGCATGATCGGCGCCAGCGGATCGGGCAAGAGCACGCTGCTCCGCTGCATCAACTATCTCGAGACGCCGACGGCCGGCGAGATCTTCATCGAAGGCGAGTCGCTCG
>JBDTSN010000523.1:0-2626 GCA_039931145.1 Burkholderiales bacterium
GCGCCCGCCCGCCACCCAGGCCACCGCGATGCGCGTCAGCGTGTTCGCGCTGATCGCGAGCAGTACGCAGCGCACGAAGTCGGTCTGCGTCAATTCGCCTGCCTTGAGCAGCCCTGCGGTTGACAACACCGCCGCGTGCGAATCACCGAAGCCGGCAATCGTCGCCGCGGCGAACACGCCCGCCGCGCCGTAGTGACGCTCGGCCCAGGCGATCGCGAGCATCACCGCGGAGAGCAGCGCCGCCACCAGCAGTGCCTCGCGCAGCCGCAGTGAACTGACGCGCTCGTCGGCCAGATTCTTCGGTGCGCCGGACGCCGCTGCGCTCGCCGCTGCACGGCCGCCGTGCACGAGCGCGCTCGCCCAGGCCGCGCCGGCAAGCCCGCCGACGATGGCGACCGGCAGCACGGCCAACGCGCCAGCGGGCGACAGCGCGGCGCTCAACATCACGGCCAGCACCCAGGTCGCGACCGTCGACCAGACCGCGCCGCCGGCATTTGCGCGCAACAGCGCGTCATCTTGCGTGCCGCGCGAGCGGCTGCCGAGCGAAGCGACGGTCGCCGTGCTCGACACGAAACCGCCGAGAAACCCGCCGACCGCCGCCCCGGCCCGGACGCCCAGCCAGCGCAGCGCCACGTGACCGACGGCCTGCAGCGCGAGGATCAGCCCGACGAGTGCGACCACAGTGCGCGGCACGAGCCCGGCGAAAGCGTCGGTCGGCATCAGCGGCAGGACGACCAGAAAGAGTGCCGCGAGCACCAGCGCGTCGAGCAGTTCGGCATCGGTCAGCACACTCCCCGCGAAGCGGTGCAGCCGCTCGCGCAGCGCAAGCAAGCCGGCGACCGCGACGCCGCAGGCCGCGCCGAGCGCGGGCTCGACGACGCACAGCACGCCGACCAGGTAGGTGACGAACAGCGCGAGCTCGCTCGTCACGTCGCGCCCGGTCTTGCGCCGCCGCAGGATCGACACCGCGAGCATTGCACCCACCGCGAGAGCGCCGACCGCGACGAGCAGTGGCTGCGCCATCGTCTGCGCGAGCGCGCCGCCGAGCGCGGTGATCGCGAAGCTGCGGATGCCTGCCTCCTCGGGCGCGGCGAGTTGCTGCTTGCGGCGTTCGCGCTCGAGGCCGATCAACAGGCCGCAACCGCCGGCGACGGCAATCCCGGCCCAGGCCGTGGGCAGGATGTCGAGCGTCAAAACTCGACCTTCTCCAGATGCCCCGGCACGCGCACGCGCCAGCCGAGCTCGTCCTGCACCCGGGTGCGCAGCGTGTCGGCCGCATGCGGCTCGCCGTGCACGATGTAGGTCTGCGCCGGTGGCGCCTCGAAGCCGCGAAGCCACATCATCAATTCGTCGGCGTCGGCATGGCCCGAGAAGCCCTGCAGGTGACTCACCGCGGCTTTCACCGCGACATACTCGCCGAAGATCTTCACCTCGCGCGCGCCCTCGACCATCTTCGCGCCGCGCGTGCCGGCGACCTGAAAACCGGGGAAGACGATGTGATGGCGCGGCTGCGGCGCCATCGCCTTCAGGTGGTGCAGCACACGCCCGCCGGTCGCCATGCCACTCGCCGAGATGATCACGCTTGGCCAACGCGAGCGAACGAGCTTTGCCGAGTCAGCCGCCGTCGCCACGAGCGTGACGCCGTCGCACAGCGTCGCCATCTCGCGCGCCTTCACGCGCAGCAGCCTCGCATGGCGCTGGTAGAGCGTGGTCGCCTTCAATGCCATCGGGCTGTCGAGGAAGATCGGCAGTTCGGTCGGAATCTCGCCCGCGTCCTTCAGCCGCTGTAGCGCGAGCAGCAACGCCTGCGCGCGGCCAACGGCGAATGACGGCATCAGCACCGAGCCGCCGCGACGAACCGTCGCGCGCACGATCGCGCCGAGGCGGGCCTGGAAGTCCTCGCGCGGATGGAGCCGATCGCCATACGTCGATTCGACGAGCAGCACGTCGGCGCGCGGCACGCGTTGTGGCGGCGGCATCAGGATGTCGTCGCCGCGGCCGAGATCGCCTGAGAAGACGAGCGTCGTTCCTCCCGCCTGCAGATTGATGGCGCATGCGCCGAGCAGATGGCCGACGAAGGTGAGCGAGACGCGCACCGCGCCGACGGTCGTGCTGCGCCCGGGCGCAAGCGGCACCATATGTCCGAGTGCTCGATGGGCGTCGGCCACGGTGTAGAGCGGCCGCGCCGGCGTGTGGCGCGAACTGCCGACGCGGTTCGCGCGGCGCGCGTCTTCTTCCTGCAGGTGGGCGCTGTCCAGAAGCATCACCTCGCACAGCTCTACGGTCGCCGGCGAGGCATAGATGCGGCCCTTGAAGCCCTGCTTCACGAGCGCCGGCAGGTAGCCGCAATGATCGAGATGGGCGTGGCTGAGCACGACCGCATCGATGCTCGCCGGCTCGACCGGGAAGGGCGCCCAGTTGCGCTCGCGCAGCGTTTTGAATCCCTGAAAGAGCCCGCAGTCGAGCAGGACGCGCGAACCGGCGGCATCGACCAGATGCCGCGAGCCGGTGACGGCGTCGGCGGCGCCGAGAAAGGTAATCTGCATCGAGGTCTCCGCGTGGCGAAAGCGTCGGCCGATGCTACAGGCGCGACGGGTCTGCGACGAAGCGACGTTTGACGCAACGC
>JBDTSN010000524.1:0-2624 GCA_039931145.1 Burkholderiales bacterium
CGGCACGGACGCTGCTCCGGGCGATCCCGCGAACATCGTGTTGGCTGCCGGCCCGGAACTCGGCTGAGCACCGGGCCAGGCGCAGCCCACGGCCGGCCTGCAGCCTACTTCGTCATCTTGATCGAGCGGTCGAGAAACTCGTTCGTGTAGACCGACTTCACATCGAACGGCTTGTCGATGCCGATGTACTCCTTCACGAGGTCATAGTCGCTCTGCATCCGGCCCGGATCGAAGTAGCCGAGCGCGACTTCGCGCGAAAACTTGTCGCTCATCAACGTCTCGACGAGCATCCAGTTTTCGAGCTCGTTGTCGAACTTGAGCGCGCCGTTGGCGTCGACGAGCGCCTGCACGCAGGGCTTCGGATCATTCACGCAGGCGGCAAAGGCACGTTGCGTGACCTTGACGAAACTCTCGATCAGCGGCTTGTTCTCGGCCAGGAACTTGGCATTGACGATGATCGAGTTGCCGTAGGGGTTGATCCCGGCGTCCTTCCAAGCGAGGAAGCCCATGTCGTCCCCCAACTCGCGCTGGAAGATGTGGTGAATGTTGTAGAACGATGTCGTGATATCGACCGACTTGGATTTCAGCGCGGCGAGCTTGGCGTTGGCGTCGATGTTCACCCAGGTCACCGATTTCGGATCGATCCCGTTCGCCTTGGCAAGGGCCGGCCACATCACGCGCGCACCGTCGGCGGCCGGGTTGCCGATCTTCTTGCCCGGAAAATCCTTCACGCCCTTGATGCCCGAGCTCTTCAGCCAGTACATGCCTTGCGGCGAGTTGGCATAGACGTTGTAGACCGCCACGGTGTCGGCGCCCTTGCCCTTGGCGACGAGCACGCCGGCCATGTCGGCCAGGCCGATCGGCGTGACACCGGCGCCGACGCGCTGCGTCGCCATCGCCGAGCCCTTGCCGGGCTCCAGGTTCAGATCGATGCCGGCCTTCTCGTACCAGCCCATCTTCTTGGCGTAGTAGTAGGGCGCATGGTCTCCGCCCGGCACCCAGTTGAGAACGAAGTCGAGCTTCTGAGCCGCGTGAGCCGAAAAGGACGTGAAGCCGGCCATTGCCAGCATGGCGCCGAGAACGAGGCGTTTGATCATGGACACTCCTGTTGCCATCCGAGGCGGGGATACGCTAAATTCACCAACCAGTGATTTCCAGCCAAAGTATAAAACACGCGATCCGTTTCACCCGATGGCTGATGCAGGTGCACGTACTGAGTTTCCCTGATGCAATCCCACGACAGCCCTTCTCACGTGACTGAACTGCCCGAAGCCGTGCGCACGCTGCTCAAGCGTGGCACCGCCATCCCGGCACACCCGTTGGCGCTCGACGCTGAGCGCAAGCTCGACACAAGACGCCAGCGCGCCTTGACGCGCTATTACATCGACGCCGGGGCGGGTGGCCTAGCGGTCGGCGTGCATTCGACGCAGTTCGCGATCCGCGAGGTGGGCCTGTACGAGCCGGTGCTCGAACTGGCCGCGCGCACCTCGCGCGAGTGGACGCAACGCCCGCTGGTGATGATCGCCGGGCTGTCGGGCCGCACACCACAGGCGGTCGCCGAGGCGCAGGTGGCGCGCAAGCATGGCTATCACGCCGGCATGCTGTCGCTTGCGTCGATGAAGGGCGCGACGATCGACGAACTGATCGCGCACTGCGCCGCGGTCGCCGAGCAGATCCCGCTCATCGGTTTTTATCTGCAGACGGCGGTGGGCGGCATTGCGCTGCCGACAGAGTTTTGGCGCCGCTTCGCGTTGATCGAGAACGTCATCGCGATCAAGATGGCGCCCTTCGACCGCTACCGCACACTCGACGTGGTGCGTGGCGTCGTCGCGGCCGGCGCCGAAGAGCGCGTGACGCTCTATACCGGCAACGACGATCACATCGTGTTCGACCTGCTGGCACCGTTCGTCGTCAAGCGCGATGGCCGGGACGTCACGGTGCGCATCCGCGGCGGGCTGCTCGGTCACTGGAGCGTATGGACGCACAGCGCGGTGCAGCAGCTAGCGCGCATCCACGCGGCGATCGACGCCGATGCGGTCGATGCGGCGCTTCTGGCGCTCGATTCACGCGTCACCGACTGCAACAGCGCGCTGTTCGATGTGGCGAATGACTTCGCCGGCTGCATTCCCGGCTGTCACGAGGTCTTGCGCCGCCAGGGGCTGCTGCAAGGCATCTGGTGCCTGGACCCGGACGAAACGCTGTCGCCCGGCCAGGCCGAGGCGATCGATCGTGTCCGCCGCGAGCATGCCGATCTGGTGGACGACGACTTCGTCGCTGCCAACCTGCAGCGCTGGCTCGCCTGAACCCTGCGCACTCGACACATGGACCGATCCCCTTCGAAGTTGCATCAGTACACGTTGGGTGTCGTCGCACACCTGTTGCTGCTGCTTGCCTGGTACCTCTTTGTGCATGTCGGCGATGTGCCCAGGTACATCATGCCCTCGCCGGTGGACACGTTTCGCTCGCTGGGGGTGGCCGACTATGGTTGGTGGGCCGCCACGCTTGTCACCGGAACCGAGATCTTCGGCGGCTATGCGCTGGCGCTGGGTGTCGGCGTCGTTCTCGCGCTGCTGTTCACCTGGTCGAAGTCGTTCGAGTCGATGATGCTGCCGTTGCTCGTTACA
>JBDTSN010000525.1:0-2619 GCA_039931145.1 Burkholderiales bacterium
CCGCGGCGGCGACCGGATCCGCCGCATCCGCGCCGCGGGTGGTGGCCGCCGCGTCAGCGCCAGCAGTCATGCCGGCGGCATCGGCGCCGCCGACCAAGCCGCAGAAGCGCCCCGCCACGCCCGAGGAGAAGCGCGACAGCGGGACGGAGCCCGGCGAGCTGCGCCCCGACTCGCGCGTGATTCCACAGATCAACGTTCCGCTCAACCCGTCGGGAGCAGGCAAGCCCGCTTACGTTCGGCCGGCGCGTGGCAAGGCGGCGCCGAGCGGCGGCGTCGACGACTCTGCAGCGCGCTGCAACGCCATCGCGGACGCCCAGGCACGCAAGGACTGCCTCGACAAGTTGCACTGAGTTCCGTCCGGACGGGCCCCGATGCTCGCCCTGCTGAAGTCTCTCTCCTGGCCCGAGCTGCGCATGCACCGCTGGCGCAATGCGACCGTGCTGCTCGCAGTCGCGCTCGGCGTCGCGCTCGCGTTCTCGGTGCAACTGATCAACGCCTCGGCGCTCGCCGAGTTCGGTGCTGCCGTGCGCGCAGTGAACGGCGAGGCCGACTTCGAGCTGCGCACCGCCTATCGCGGCGTGGCGGGCACGTTCGATGAGCAGCTCTACGCGCGCGTCGCGGCGCAGCTGCAGGTTGCGATCGCGAGCCCCGTCGTCGAGCTCGACACGGTCGCCATCGCGGCCGATGGCAAGCAGGTGGCACTGCACGTACTGGGTGTCGACATGCTCGTCGCCGCGCCACTCGCGCCCGCACTGCTGCCGCGGCCGTTCGACGCTGAGCCGCGGCTTGCAATGCTCGACCCGGACGCGGTATTCCTGAATCCGGCGGCGCAGAAAGCACTCGGCCTTTCCGGCACCAGCACCGATTCAGCAAAAGCCAATGCCGAAGCCACGCTGGAGCTGCTCGGCGCCAACGAGCCACAAAGCCTGCGCTACGCGGGGCAGATCGTCGCCGGTGGCCAGCCGCTCGCGCTGATGGACATAGCAGGCGCGCAGTCGCACTTCGGCCTCGTCGGCAAGCTGAGCCGGATCGACGTTCGCCTCACGCCCGGCGCCGATCGCGACGCGGTGCTGCGCGAGCTCGCGCTGCCCGCCGGTGTGCGCGCCGTCGCGCCCGACGCAGCGACGCAGCGCCTCGCCAACGTCTCGCGCTCGTACCGCGTGAACCTGACGGTGCTCGCACTCGTCGCGCTCTTTACCGGCGCCTTCCTCGTCTTCTCGGTGCTGTCGCTGTCGGTCGCGCGGCGCACGCCGCAGTTCGCGCTGCTCGGCGTGCTCGGCATGACGGGTGGCGAACGGCTGCGCCTCGTCGTCGCTGAATCCGCATTGCTCGGGCTCGTCGGCGGCGTGCTCGGCCTCGCGCTCGGCACGGCGCTCGCCGCGTTCGCGCTGCGCTGGCTCGCGGGCGATCTTGGTGGGGGCTACTTCCAGGGTGTCGAGGGCGCTGCGGCGCCGCTTCAGTTCAGCACCACCTCGGCGCTCGTCTACGGCGCGCTTGGCGTCGTTGCAGCGGTCGCGGGCGGCTGGCTGCCGGCGCGCGCAGCGCAACGCCTCGCGCCGGCGCAGGCGCTCAAGGGCGTCGCGCTTGCGGGCAGCGCGCAAACACGGGCGTGGGTTGGGCCGGCGCTGCTCGCCGCGGGCGGATTGCTTGCCTTCGCGCCACCGGTCGGCGGCTTGCCGCTTGCCGCGATCGCCGCCGTCGGCGGCGTGCTGCTCGGCGGCATCGCCTGCGTGCCAGCGATGGTCACCTTGCTGCTGCGCGCGGTCGAGCCGCCCAGCACTGCGTTGCCGCTGCTCGCGATCGAGCGCGCGCGCCGCGAAAGCAACGTGGCGACGATCGCCGTCGCCGGGGTCGTCGCGAGCCTCGCGCTGGCGGTCGCGCTCACCGTGATGGTCGCGAGCTTTCGCGATTCGATGACGCGCTGGCTGGATGTGGTGCTGCCCGCCGCGCTCTACGTGCGTGCCGGAACGGAGGGTGCGGGCGGCAGCGAAAGCGCCTTCCTCACGCCGTCCTTCGTGCAGGGCGTCTCGCGCATCGCCGGCGTCGAGCGCGTCGAGGCGCAGCGCGTCACGCAGGTACAACTCACCCCTGCGCAGCCGGCGGTAGTGCTGATCGCGCGGCCGTTGCCCGACCCTGCGGCGTCGCTGCCGCTCGTCGGCGACCTCGTCCCCGCAGCTCACGGCACGATCGCCGTCTACGTCAGCGAAGCGATGCAAAGCCTGTACGGCGCGACGCCGGGATCGACTCTCGATTTGCCACTGCCGGATGGCCGCGTGCAACTACTCTTCGTGCGCGGCGTGTGGCGCGACTATGCGCGCCAGCAGGGCACGCTGCTGCTCGACGCCGCCGACTACCGCGCCCTCACCGGCGATACGCGCGTCAACAGTCTCGCGATCTGGCTCGTCCCGGACGCGGACATGGCTTCGGTGCAAAGCGCCATCACTTCGCTCGCGGCCGGCGCGCCAATCGACTTCGCGACAACGGGAGAGATTCGCGCCGTCTCGCTGCGCATCTTCGACCGCAGCTTCGCCGTCACGACCTGGCTGCAGGTGGTCGCGATCGGCATCGGTCTCGTCGGCATTGCGGCGAGCTTCTCGGCCCAAGTGCTTGCGCGGCGCA
>JBDTSN010000526.1:0-2617 GCA_039931145.1 Burkholderiales bacterium
GCGTGGACATCGCGTCGCTCTACCAGTACTTCTCGGGCAAGGAAGCGATCCTCTACACGCTCGCCGAAGACTGGATCGCGCAGGTGCAGGCGGTCTACGCGCACCACCAGGCACGCATCCTCGACACACGGCCGAGCTTCGTCGAATCGCTGCGCACCATCCTCGCCGACCTGATCGCCCTTCCCGACAACGACTGGAACTGGCGCCACCTCGCCGGGCCGATGATGATCGTGCCCGCGCTCGTCGAACTCGAAGCCGCGCATGAGACGCTGACGACGCAGTTCTGGGCTGCCGTGCTGCGCACCTACGGCGCGGCGGGCGACGACGACTTGCTGCAGGCGCTGGCACGCATGTTCTACGTGCAGATCGACTCCGCGCTCACACTCGCCGCGCGGCTGCCCGACGCGCAGGCGGCGCACGTCAAGCGCTGGCAACGGCGCCAGAGCATCGCGCTGCTGCGCAAGGCCTTTCCGCGGCGCACGCGAAAGCGCGGATGAGCGCCACCCGCCCGCGCGATGCCGCTGCGCCCAAGGCACGTCGCTTCGGCCGCGCTGCGCTTGCAGAGGGCGTGGCCGAAGGCGAGCCGGCGACGATCTCCGAGATCGACGGTGTGCGCTACCTGCACCTCGGCACGCCCTGGGTGCAGGGTGCGATGCGCATCGACAAGCCGCTCGCGATCGAGCTCGACTACGTGCAGCGCATGATGGCGTGGATGCTGTGGCGGCCGAGCGATGCCATCGCCGAAGGCCTCGCAGTGCAACTCGGCATGGGCGCCGGTGCGATCACGCGCTTCTGCCATCGCAAGCTGCGCATGAAGACGCTCGCCGTCGAGATCAACGCTTCAGTCATCGCTGCCTGCCGGATGTGGTTCCGGCTGCCCGAGGACGATGCTCGCCTGACCGTGCTGAACGCCGACGCGGCACGCTGGGTGACCGACACGGCGAACCGCGCGACGGTGCAGGTGCTGTGCGTCGATCTGTATGACCACGACGCCGCCGCGCCGGTGCTCGACGACGAGGCGTTCTACGGTGCCTGCCGCGCAACGCTCGCCGATGGCGGCCTGATGACGGTGAATCTCTTCGGCCGCCACGCAAGCTTCGCGGCGAGCGTGCAACGCATCATCGCCACGTTCGGCGCCGGGAGCGTCTGGAACTTGCGGCCCACGCGCGAGGGCAACACCGTCGTCGTCGCCGCGCGCGGCGCGACGCTGCCCGATCGCGTGATGCTCAAGGCGCGCGCCGCGCACATCGAAGCGCACTTCGGCCTGCCGGCACGCAAGTGGCTGCCCATGATCCGCGTGCCCGACTCATCAAACATGCCGGCCCCGCGCGCGGCACGTGCGTCAGAATCGAGCCCATGACGAGCAAGGCCGCCACCAAGACCGATCATCCGACCGGCCCCCTCACCTGGCGCAAGCTGCTGCAATGGCTGCGCGAAGACGGCCTGGTGAGCGCCGCCGCGGTTGCTGACACGACGCATCGCTTCGGCACCAGCGACAGCCGCCAGCACCCGCTCGTTCGCCTGGGCAGCGCGGGCCTGGTGGATGCCAAGCGCGGCATCGACCTCGACGCCGAAGCGCTCACCGAATGGCTCGCCGCACGCAGCGGCCTGGGTTACCTGCGCATCGACCCGCTGAAGGTCGACGTCGGCCGCGTCGCCGACGTGATGTCGATCACCTACGCCGAGCGGCGCCGCGCGCTGCCGGTGCAGTTCGGCCTGCACGAGGTGACGATCGCCACCTGCGAACCGTTCGACATTGCCTGGGTCGCCGAGATCGAAGCGCACACGAAGCGGAAGGTGAAGCTTGTGCTCGCAAGCCCGATCGAGCTGCAGCGCTTCACGACCGAGTTCTACACCCTCTCGCGCTCGGTGCGCGCGGCGATCAAGAGCGGCGAGAGTTCAGCGGCGGCGAGCTTCGAGCAGCTCGTCGAACTTGGCCGCAGCAACAAGCCGCTCGACGCCAACGACCAGGGCGTCGTGCAGGTCGTCGACTGGCTGTGGCAGTACGCGTTCGACCAGCGCGCGAGCGACATCCACCTCGAGCCGCGGCGCGATCTGGGCGCGATCCGCTTCCGGATCGACGGCGTGATGCACACCGTCTACCAGATGCCGCCCGGCGTGCTGAGCGCGATGACGGCGCGCATCAAGCTGCTCGGCCGCATGGACGTGGTCGAGAAGCGCCGCCCGCTCGACGGCCGCATCAAGACGCGCAACCCGAAGGGCGACGAAGTGGAGATGCGTTTGTCGACGCTGCCCACCGCGTTCGGCGAAAAGATGGTGATGCGCATCTTCGACCCCGAAGCGGCGGCGAAGAAGATCGGCGCGCTCGGCTTCGGCGCACACGACGCGCCGCGCTGGGAGGCGCTGATCGCGCGCACGCACGGCATCGTCCTCGTCACCGGGCCGACCGGATCGGGCAAGACGACGACGCTTTACGCGACGCTCCGGCAGCTCGCCACCGACGAAGTCAACGTCTGCACGATCGAAGACCCGATCGAGATGATCCAGCCGGCGCTGAACCAGACGCAGGTGCAGCCCGCGCTCGACCTCGGCTTCGCCGAAGGCCTGCGCGCGCTGATGCGGCAGGACCCGGACATCATCATGGTCGGCGAGATCC
>JBDTSN010000527.1:0-2617 GCA_039931145.1 Burkholderiales bacterium
GCGGCGGCATACGAGGCCGCGCAGGCCGCACAGACGCTGGAAGAACAGGGTGGGTTCACGGGCGCTGTCTCCTACACCCACCCCAATGAAGACGGCAGCATCTCGACAGAGGCCGGCGCTGGTGCGAAGGCCATGCCCGGGCTGCCGGTCGACATGCCGAAGGTCGGTCGCAACGATCCCTGCCCCTGCGGCAGCGGCAAGAAGTTCAAGCTCTGCCACGGCAAACTGGCATGACGTGGATGACCCCCGAAGCGCCTTCGGCGCGCCCCCTCGAGGGGGCGCCCACTGGCGGCCCGGCAAAGTCGGTTCCGCGGCCACGCCTCGCTTAACCGGACCCCCTACAGCCGATGACCGCCTACCGCCCCGAAACCCTCAGCGCGCAGGCGCTCGGCTGGACCGACGACGCCACGCGCGCCGTGATCCCGCCGATCCATGTCTCGACGACCTACCTGCGCGACCCTGACAACCAGTACCGCAGCGGCCGCGTCTATGCCCGTGCCGACAACCCGGCCTTCGACCAGCCCGAAGCCCTGCTGTGTGCGCTGGAGCAGGGCCACCAGGCGCTGCTGTTCGGCAGTGGCATGGCCGCGGCGACGGCCGTGTTCCAGGCGCTGGCGCCCGGCGACCATGTGCTCGCGCCGAAGGTCATGTACTGGTCGCTTCGCAACTGGCTGATGACGTTTGCGACCCGGTGGGGACTCGACGTCGAGCTGATCGACATGACCGACCCGGCCGTGGTGCGTGCCGCGATTCGTCCAGGAAAGACGAAGCTCGTCTGGATCGAGACGCCGGCCAATCCGCTCTGGACTGTGACTGACATCGCCGCCACCGCATCGATTGCGCACGCTGCGGGCGCCGCGCTCGCGATCGATTCGACCGTCGCGACGCCGATGCTCACCCAGCCTTTGCAACTTGGCGCCGACATCGTGATGCACGCTGCGACCAAGTACCTGAACGGCCACTCGGATCTGATCGCCGGCGCTCTCGTCACGCGCGAGGACAGCGAACTCTGGCAGCGCATCCGCAAGGTGCGCGCGCAGATCGGCGGCACGCTCGGTTCGTTCGAGTCGTGGCTGTTGCTGCGCGGCATGCGCACGTTGCACCTTCGTGTCGGCGCCGCGTCACGCTCGGCGCAGCGCATCGCGCAGCACTTCGAGCGTCACCCGCTTGTCGCTGCCGTCCTGTACCCGGGTCTGCGTGCAGCGCAAGGGCACGAGATTGCGACGCGCCAGATGCACGATGGCTTCGGCGGCATGCTGTCGATCCGCGCCAAGGGTGGCGAGGCGGCCGCGATTGCAGTTGCCGCGCACACCGAACTGTGGAAGCGCGCGACCTCGCTCGGCGGCACCGAAAGTCTCATCGAGCACCGTGCGAGTGTCGAAGGCGCAGGCACACCGGCACCGACCGATCTACTGCGCCTGTCAGTTGGCATCGAGGACGCCGACGACCTGATCCGCGATCTGGAGCAGGCGTTGCTTGCGGCGCACCGCTGAGCGCGGTCGCGGTTTCGGTTGCTTTCGCGCGGAATTGCTAGCGCTTGCGCGCGAGCGTCAGCCCGTCGCCGATTGGCAGCATTGAGAGATCGATGCGCTCGTCGTGATGCAACTTCGTGTTGAGCTGCTGCAGCGCTGCGGTGTCGGCATCCGTCGCTGGCAGCGCCACGGAGCCGCCCCACAGCGTGTTGTCGATCGCGATCAACCCACCCGGCCGCAACAGCAGGAGGCAGCGTTCGACGTAGGCGTCGTAGCCCGTCTTGTCGGCGTCGATGAATGCGAAGTCGAAACGCCCGGCGCCGCCTGCGGCGAGTTGCGCATCGAGCGTCTCGATCGCCGGTGCGAGCTTCAACTCGATCTTGTGTGCGACGCCTGCCTGTTGCCAGAAGGGCCGGCCGACGCGTGTGTACTCGTCGCTGATGTCGCAGGCAAGAAGCCGCCCGTCGTCCGGCAAGGCGAGCGCTACGGTGAGCGCGCTGTAGCCGGTGAAGACGCCGATCTCGATCGCGTTGCGCACGCCCATCAGCTTGACGAGCAGCGCCATGAACTGACCCTGCTCGGGCGAGATCTGCATGCCGGCGTGGGGGTGTGACGCTGTCGCCGCGCGCAGCGCCGTCTGGGCGGGATGTTCCCGGATCGACTGGTCGATCAGGTAGCGGTACAGAACGTCATCGACTTGCAGGCTGCGCCGCGACATGGCTTGTTCCAGCTACCACTTGTTGCGAAGCTCGCGCAGCTTGATGAACACCGTCTTCGCGTCCGGGTTTTCCGGCAGGTCGGGAAAGCTCTCACGCAACTTCGCGATCACGCTCGGGCTCGTCAATCGCAGGAAGGTGTTGATGTGCTTCTCGTCAGCGAGCGTCGTCACGATCGCCTTCGCCGCATCGTGCCCCTCGACGCGCGGCAGCAGCGCCTTCGCCGCCGCGTTGTCGGGCTCGCGCGCGAGCGTGAACTTGAGGTTGTTCTCGAGGTAGTCGTGGCCGGCGTAGACACGCGTGTCGTCGGGCAGCTTGGCGATCTGCCCGGCGAAGGTGGCGTACATCTCCTCGACGTTGCCGCCGTTGTGGCAATTGCCGGCGCCGGCGTTGAACAGCGTGTCGCCCGAGAAGAGCGCCGGCTGGTCG
>JBDTSN010000528.1:0-2612 GCA_039931145.1 Burkholderiales bacterium
CATGACCGCCGTTCCGGAACCACAGACCTATGCCCTGATGACCGCAGGCCTGGGCGTGATCGGCTGGTTCGCGCGTCGTCGCCGCACCGGCTGAAAGCAAGCTGGCGTTCCCCGACCAGAGGCCGCCGTGAGCGGCCTTTCTTCATCGCCGGTCGGCATCGTGGCACCCTGGCGCACGGTGCTCGCAGGCGAACCGCCGCGACAGGTTCGGCCGTCGCACTTTGCTAGCGCGCTGCGCTCGCCGATTCCGCCAAGGTCCGCGCCAGCGCGTTGTGCCGCTCGATCAGCGGTGGCAGTTCCACCGTCGTGATTCGGCCGTCACGCACGACGACGCGGCCGTTGACGACGCTGTGCTTCACGCGCGGAACGTGGCAGAAGAAGAGTGCGGCGAGCGGGTCGTGCTGCGCGCCGGCAAGGCCGATTTCGTCGAGCGGCACCATCACGATATCGGCTGCCATGCCGGGCGCAAGCGCGCCAATGTCGTCGCGGTTGAGCACCTTGGCGCCGCCGAGCGTAGCGATCTCAAGCACTTCGCGCGCGGTCAGCGCCGACGGGCCAGAACGTGGGCCCCTAGGGCCAGGCGAGCCTCGCCCGCCCCCCGTGCGGATCACGGCGGCTTGGCAGCGGCCCGGCGCCGCCGTCGGCGCGTGCGCGACACGCTGCAGCAGCAGCGCAAGACGCGTCTCACCGAGCATGTGGCCGCTGTCATTGCTCGCTGAGCCGTCAACGGCGATCGAGACCGGCACGCCCGCGTCGCGCATCGCGCGGATCGGCGCGACGCCCGAGGCGAGCCGCATGTTCGATCCCGGGCAGTGCGCAACGCCGGTTCCGGTACGGGCGAAGAGTTCGATGCCAGCCGCGTCGAGCTTCACGCAGTGTGCGTGCCAGACGTCGGAGCCGACCCAGCCGAGCTGCTCGGCATACTCGGCCGGCGTGCAGCCGAACTTCTCGCGCGTGTAGGCGATGTCGTTGTCGTTCTCGGCGAGGTGGGTGTGCAGCGAAACGCGATGCCCGGGCCCGAAGGAACGTGCAAGCAGCGCCGCATCGCGCATCAACTCGCGGCTGACGGAAAACGGAGAGCACGGCGCGACGACGATGCGCAGCATCGAATGGCGCCCCGGGTCGTGCCAGCGCTCGATAAGGCGCTGCGTCTCGCGCAGGATCGCAGGCTCGCTCTCGACGACGCTGTCCGGCGGCAAGCCGCCCTGGCTCCGGCCCACGCTCATCGCGCCGCGCGCGGCGTGAAAGCGCATGCCAATCTCTTGCGCCGCTTCGATGCTGTCTTCCAGACGCACCTGCCCGCCGCGGCTGTTCGGAAAGATGTAGAGGTGGTCGCTTGTCGTCGTGCAGCCCGAAAGCAGCAGTTCGGCCATCGCCGTCTGCGTGCTCACCCGCACCATCTCCGGCGTCAGGCCGGCCCAGATCGGGTACAGCGTCTGCAGCCACTTGAAGAGCTCGCAGTCCTGCGCCGCGGGGATGACGCGCGTGAGCGTCTGGTACATGTGGTGGTGCGTGTTGACGAGGCCGGGAATGACGATCTGATCCCGCGCATCGATCACCTCGTCCGCCGTCGACGGCAACCCCACCGACGCGCCTACCGATTCGATCACGTTGTCCCTCACGAAGACGGCGCCGTCAGCGATCTCGCGCCTTGCGGCGTCCATCGTGACGAGCAGGCGTGCGTTGCGGATCAGCAGTGTGGGCATTGCGACTCCTGAAAGCGAATCGGCCGCCCGCGCATCGAAGCGGGGCGGCCGGCGTCGCGGTCAACCGAAACACCTGCTCAATGTGCCTCAGCTGCCTTCGCCGCCTCAATCGAACCGGCGGTATCGCCCTTGACGCCGTTGAAGAACAAGTTGAGCGCCACGGCGGCGATCGACGTCAACAGGATGCCGGACTCCAGCAGCGGGTGCAGTTCGTGCGCCATCTGCTGCATCCAGCGCGGCGCGACGAGCGGGATCAGGCCGAAACCGATCGCGAGCGCGACGATATACAGGTTGTGGCGGTTGCCCTTGTAGTCCACCGTCGACAGGATGCGGATGCCGGTCGCGGCGACCATGCCGAACATCACGAGCCCGGCGCCGCCGAGCACGAACTGCGGAATTGCTTCGACCAGCGCGCCCATCTTCGGCAGCAGGCCGAGGATGATCATGATGACGCCGCCGGCGACCGTCACGTAGCGGCTGCGCACGCCCGTCACGCCGACGAGGCCGACGTTCTGCGAAAAGCTGGTGTACGGAAAGGTGTTGAAGATGCCACCGATCAGCGTGCCCAGGCCGTCGGTGCGCAAGCCGGCCGAGAGTTCGGGCTGACTGATCTTCCTGTCGGTCATGTCGGCCAGCGCGAGGAACATGCCGGTCGATTCGATCATCACGACGATCATCACCAGGCTCATCGTCAGGATCATCACCGGATCGAACGTCGGCATGCCGAACGCGAGCGGCATCACGATGTCCACCCAGGCCGCCTTGCCGACCTTGTCGAAGTTCATCTGGCCCATGCCGAACGCCAGCACACAACCGGCGATCATGCCGAGCAGCACCGAGATGTTGGCGAGGAAACCCTTCGCGTACTTGACGAGCAGCAGCACGACGACGAGCACGAACGCAGAG
>JBDTSN010000529.1:0-2607 GCA_039931145.1 Burkholderiales bacterium
ATGGCAAGACGATATTTGCTGTTGGCGATTCGCGCGCACTGCTCGAAGCAGCAGGCATTCCGATGAAACTGCCGGAAGGGGAGGATGACCCGGGGCTGATTGTCGTAAATGAAATTTCGAAAGCGGCGGCACGACGCTTTATTGCGGCTTTGGCACAGCATCGCCATCCGCAGCGCGAGACCGATCCGCCGCGGATTTGATCGGGCGATCTCCTTCGTTGGCACTGCGCCGCGATGAAAGAAGATTGATGCGCGCGCATGGCGTCCGAGGGATGCAGTCCTACACGGCGTTGGGCCGCGCTCCGATGTTCATCGCTGGCCGCTTGCATAGAGTGAAGACTTGCGGTGGCCGTTGGGGTCGTCGCGCTGACCAAGGAGTTTTATGAACACGATGACGAACACATACGATGTGATTTCTTCCGACAAGGTCGAAGGCACAAACGTCTACAACAATCGCGGCGAGAAGCTCGGATCCATCGACGATCTCATGATTGACAAGCGCAGCGGACATGTGCGTTACGCGGTCATGGAGTTCGGCGGCTTTCTCGGTATTGGCACCGATCGCTATCCCATCCCCTGGTCAATGTTGAAATATGACACGGCGCAGGATGGCTACTCGGTTCCCCTGGACAAGGACCGCCTGAAGGACGCGCCGCGTTACACCTCGAACAAGGTCCCGGATTACAACGATGACTATGGTCGAAGTGTGAACAGCTACTGGGGCGTGGATTTCTGATTCTTGCCTTGAACTTGAGCAGTTCCCGCCCACTTGGGCGGGATTTTCTTGGCAGTCACGCAAACAACTGATCGTCAACGCGACTGTGATTTGGAATCACAGGTGCGCGAATAGCCCGTTCTCCGCCTCACGAACTGAGCGCCCAATATCGTTGCGGCGCGGCAGAGCGCGCAGAAGTTAGCGCATCGACGCTTGGAGGGCCGATTCGATATCTGCCACGGTATACGGCTTGCGCAGCAGCACGGGTCCGCTCGTCGCGTCTCCCGAGGATATTTCCGCTACCCCGGTAGCAAAGACAATGCGAAGCCGGGGCCGTCCTGCGCTGGCTTCTGCGGCAAACACGTCACCGGCCATGCCCGGCAGGCTTACGTCGGTGAAGAGCAGGTCGATGTGCCTTCTGCGTATCGCGATCATTGCCGATTCGGCATCCTCGGCCTCGATCACCGTGTGCCCCATGTCGCGAAGCAACTCGCCGGTGCTGACACGGATCGCCTCGTCGTCTTCAACCAGCAAAATGATCATGATCCGCTCCGGCACGATGGCCGATTACCCCTGCATTGTGTTCGCACGGTCTCATGGCTCGGATCCGGCAGTGTCCTGCATCAGCTTGGCGAATGCCGCCTGAAGCGTGGCCAACTCGAACGGTTTGCGCAGCAGCGCTACGTCAGTGCCGACCGCGGCTTCCAACGCGGCGGAATCAGCATGCCCGCTCACCACCAGCACCGGCAGGCCCGGCACGCTCTGGCGCGCGAGGCGGGCGAATTCCGCGCCGTTCATGCCCGGCATGGCGAAGTCGACGACGATGGCATCCACGTGATCGCGTGCGAGCGCGTTGATGCCGGTAATGCCGTCCGCTGCTTGAAGGACTGTGTGCCCAAGCGCTTGTAACGCTTCGGCCAGCAACTGACGTACGTCGTTGTCGTCGTCGATCACCAATACAGTGACGGCGGTGGTCGGCGTCGCTCCCAACGAGCCGAAGTCACTTCCTGGTGCGTGCTCGAAGGACTCGGCACCACACCGGAGCCAAACCGTCACGGTCGTGCCGTCGTCCGGCCGACTGTCAATGCGCGCGCTGCCGCCTGCACGCTGGGCCATACCATAGACTTGGCTCAATCCCAGCCCGCTGCCTTTGCCGACACCTTTGGTGGTGAAGAAGGGATCGAACGCCCGCTGCGCAATCTGCGCGTCCATGCCGCCTCCGTTGTCCGACACGCTGAGGCACGCGTAGTCGCCGGAGGGCAACTGTAAATCGTCGTCGAGGCGGATCGCTTCCACGCGAATCACAACTTCACCGCCTCCGCCGCCGGCCACGGCGTCGCGCGCATTGATCACCAGGTTCAGCACGGCCATCTCGAGCTGGGTGCTGTCGGCCACGGCAAAGACTTCAGCCTGTGGCAGTGCCAGCGTCAGCCGCACCGACGACCCGAGTGTGCTGCGCAGCAGGTCGTGCATGCCTTCGATCAAGTTCCGAACGGCCACCGAACGCAGCTTCGGTGCTTGCTCGCGTGAGAAGGTCAGCAATTGCGAGGTCAGCCGAGCGCCACGCGTCAACACGCCTGCGCTGCGTTCTGCCCATTTCAGGACATGCTGCGTGTCAGCAGGCTTACGCCGTATCAATTCAATGTTGCCGCTGAGTGCCTGGAGCAGATTGTTGAAGTCATGCGCGAGGCCACCAGTGAGCTGGCCGACGGCCTCCATCTTCTGTGCCTGGTGCAACGCCGCCTCCGCCCCGGCCAGGCGTTGCTGGTCGCGCATACGCTCGGTCACGTCGACCGCGATTTGGTAGGCGCCGATGTGTGCCCCGTGCTCATCCCGCAACCTGATTAGCGCTAATCTTCAGCCACGCCCTTGGGTGGCTCACGCCATGAGCCA
>JBDTSN010000530.1:0-2604 GCA_039931145.1 Burkholderiales bacterium
GAACAGAATCACGCCGAGCGCGAGCACGAGCGTCGGGTTCAGGTACAGGATCAGCCGCTCGAAGCCGGCGGTCACGAACTGAAGGCCAGCAAAGTCGAGAAAACTCGCCAGGTAGTAGCCCGAAAAGCCGAGCCCGAGGATGGTCCAGCGATCGCGCCGCGTCAGCCCCGGCTTGCCGCGCCCGGCCCACCACGCGAGCAGCAGGAACATCGGCAGCGCAAACAGCATGCGGTACATGATGAGCGTGACCGCATCGACGTCGTAGCGGTAGGCGAGCTTGACGATGATCGCCTTGCCCGAGAACGCAATCGCGCCGAAGGTCGCGAGCAGCAGCCCCGGCAGCAACGGGGAAGCGGATTTGTCTGCCGCGTCGGCGGAAGGGTCACTCATCTGAGCGGCATTCTACGGAGCACACGACCCGCGCGCATGTCTCGCACGCCTTGCTGCAGCGCCCGAACGCCCTGCACGCCAGGCGCCGTCGGTGGGCCTGCTTTCAGGTCGTTGCGCCAGGGCGCAGACCAAGCATTTCGCGTGCCTCGGCCAGGCTCGCCACTTCCCGCCCCGCACGCCGTGCGCTGGCGGCGAGTTCGGTGATCAGCCCGCCGTTGCCCGCCGCGCGTTCGCCGTTCGGCAGGTAGAACGTATCCTCCAGCCCGCTGCGCAACATGCCGCCGAGCTCGGCTGTCTTCTGGTGCACCGGCCAGACTTCGGCGCGGCCGATGAGCGTCGATTGCCACACCGCGTCGGCCGGCATCCAGCGCGGCAGCAGCGCGAGCAGATCGACGTCGCACGGCATGCCTGAGGCGACTCCCATCACGAGATTCACTTCGGGGCGTCCCATCCCCGGGCGCAGCATGCCCGCCTTCACGTACATCGCGACCGAGCGCACGATGCCGACATCGAAGCATTCGAACTCCGGATGCACACCGCACTCGGCCATGACATCGAGATACTGCTGCACCTTCGCAACCGGGTTGTCGAACACCATCGGCGGCCACGCCCACTGGCCGTCGGCCTTGATCTTCAGGTAGTTGAGGCTCCCTGCATTACACGCCGCAATCTCGGGCTTGACGCGGCGGATGCACGCGAGCGGGCCGCTGATGTCCTTGCCAATGACCCCGGTCGTGAGGTTGATGACGACGCCGGGACATGCGGCGCGGATTGCGTCGCAGACCGCTTCGGCCACGTCCGGGTCCCAGCTTGGCAGATGGCCGAGGCCTTCGTCCTGATTGCGCAGGTGCACGTGCATGATCGATGCGCCGGCGTTGAATGCGTCGCGCGCCTCGGACGCCATCTGCGCCGGCGTCACCGGCACGGGATGCTGCTTGGGATTCGTCAGCACGCCAGTGAGCGCGCAGGTCAGGATCGCTTTCGTCATGCGGCCTCCAAGGGTTGCAGTTCGACCAGCAGCGCGCCGGCCGCCACTTGCTCCCCGATTCGCGCGTGCAGCGCACGAACGGTCGCGGCGGCAGGCGCGCTGAGCCACATCTCCATCTTCATCGCCTCGACACAGACGAGCGGCTGGCCTGCGGCAACCGCATCGCCGATTTGCACGGCGACCTGGCAGACGACGCCGGCGACACTTGCGCACAGGCAACCGGTATCGGCGGCGGAATGTGCGCTCGCGAGCGCTGACGGCTCGGTAAAGATGAAGTGCGATCCGCTCAGCGCGAGATGCAGATTCGCCGCGTCTCGCAGTGCTACTGCGCGACGGTGGATGCCCTCGAACGCATAAGTCAATTCCCCCGCTGCGGGGCCGAAGAGTTGCAGCGTGTGCGCCGCGCCACCGAGCGTCACCTGCACGACGCCGCCGCGTTCCGGCCGCACGCGCAAGCTTCGTGTTTCGTCATTGCAGCACAGCGCAACATCGAACGCGGCAACGCCGCTCGAGCGCCAGCCGGGGCGATCACCGTGCGCGACCAACGCGGCGGCGACGCACCAAGCCTCGTCGCTCACTGCCGGCCGTTGCGCGATCACATCATCTCTCTCGAACCAGTCGTCGATCAGTGTCGTCGTCATCGCCGCGCCACGAAACGACTCATGATCGAGCAGATCGCGAAGGAACTCGCCGTTGTGGCGCAGCCCAAGCAGCGACGCTTCGCGCAGCGCGGCACGCAGGCGCCGAATCGCGTCATCGCGATCGCGGCCGTGAGCAATGATCTTCGCGACCATCGCATCGTAGAAAGGAGTCACCTCGCCGCCCTCGGCGATGCCGTGGTCGATGCGAATGCCCGGCTGCGCAACCGCCACCTCGGGCCGCCACCAGCGCACGCGACCGGTCTGCGGCGCGAACGGGATTGGCATCGCGTACGGGTCCTCGGCATAGAGCCGCGCCTCGATCGCGTGACCCCGTGTGCGCACCTCGTGCTGCTGCAGCGGCAAGGCCTCGCCCGCCGCAACGCGCAATTGCCACTCGACGAGATCGAGCCCGGTCACCATCTCCGTCACCGGATGTTCGACCTGCAGCCTCGTGTTCATCTCGAGGAAGTAGTGGTGCAGATCGGCATCGACGATGAACTCGACCGTGCCGGCGCCGACGTAGCCAACCGCGCGTGCAGCGGCAACGGCGTCGCGCCCCATCGCCTCGCGCATTGCCTGATCGAC
>JBDTSN010000531.1:0-2593 GCA_039931145.1 Burkholderiales bacterium
CACACCCACACCCACACCCACACCCACACCCACACCCACACCCACACCCACACCTGCACCTGCACCTGCACCTGCACCTGCACCTTCACCTTCACCTTCACTCGGCAACTCGGCGCCTTCAGCCGCGGTGGATTGGGGATCGGGCTGCGGCGCTACCTGAGGCTCATTCGGCGGAGTTGCCTGCATCAGCGCGTCGAGAACCTCCAACCGCGTCGCGAGTTCGGCCGCGGTGCACAACGCGTCACGCAGCGCTTCGCACAGGCTTGCCACCTGTTCGGCGTCGCCCGGTGCGGTGTCGAGCGCCACCTGCGCCTGCGCCGCAAAAGCCGCGAGCGCGCCGCGATCAATCGCGCCTGCGGCTGCCCGTTCGGATGCGGAATTCAGTCCAGCCAAGGCTTTGCGCGCCGCCATGCCAAAGCGTTCGAGTTCGAGCGCGCGATCGGCGCGGTCGCGCGCAAGCGTCGTGAGCCGGGCGAACAATGCGCTGAAGTCGGCTGCCTGGGCGCCTTCGAGCAAGGCCGCATCCAGCGCCTGCCATGCGCGGTCGAGTTCGACGAGGCGATTCGCCGCGATCAGCGGCTCGTCGAGCATGGCGCGCACCGTCGCCGTCAATTGCGCCGCGCGCATCCGGGCGTCGCGCCGCGCGAGCAGCTCAGCGTGCCGCTGCTTGGCGAGCCGGTGCACGCGGCGGTCGTGTTTGCGCAGATCGCGCTCGGCGCGCTTGAGTGCCTCTTCGCTCGCGAGCGCACCGACGGCGGCGAGTTTCACATCGACGGGTGCCGCCCTGCGGGTCAGCGCGAGCAGCGCCTCGTCGTCTCCCGCCGCCTGGGCGAGCGCCGCTTCCCAGTCCACCGCAGGCGGCGCCGCCGATGATGGCGTTGCGCGCGCTGGGGGTGAAACCACGCGATCCGTGCGTGCGGCGTCGGGCTGCGGCGATACCTTCTTCCTTCTGAATAGCCAATCGATCATGGGATGCGTGCGGTTTGTAGGCTGGAGCCACATTGTGCGGCGGTGCCAAGCTCGCGCAAGGCGGCCCTAGGATGCAGCATCGGCACAGGTGTCGAACCAAGCTCGCGCCGATGAACTCCCGTTCCTTTCTCGCGCGGTTGCGGCCGCAGAGCGGCGGTTGTGGAATTGATGGCGCGTCGAACACAATGTCGACATGAATGCACGCCTGCGCAAGCTGCTCGCCGACCTGAACGACACCTTCTGGATGCTGCCGGCCGTGCTCGTCATCCTGGGCATCGTGCTCGCGGTCATCCTCGTCGGCCTCGACCGCAGCGCCATCCTGCCGTCCTGGTTGAGCGACCGCCGCTGGTTTTACGGCGGTGGCGGCACCGGAGCGCGCACCCTGCTCGGCACCGTCGCGGCATCGACGATTGGCGTTGCCGGCACCGTCTTCTCGATAACGATTGCGGCGCTCACTCTCGCCGCGGGCCAGATGGGGCCGCGCCTGCTGCGCAACTTCACGCGCGACCGCGGCAACCAGTGGACGCTTGGTGTCTTTCTCGGCACCTTCGCCTACTGCCTGATGGTGCTGTCGAGCGTGCGCACCGAGAGCGAAAGCGCTTTCGTTCCGCACCTCGCGCTCAGCGTCGGCATCCTGCTTGCCTTCCTGTGCGTCGCGTCGCTCGTCTACTTCGTTGGCCACATGGCGAGTCGTATCAACGTCGACACCGTGATCGATCTTGTGAGCGGCGATTTGCGCGCTTCCATCAATCGACTGACGACCGACAAGGCGCAGCACGCAGCGCCGCCGGAATCGTTTTGGGCCGGCGCCGTCACCGTGACCGACAGGCGCAGTGGTTATCTGCAGCAGTTCAACGCCCAGGGCCTCGCCGACTGGGCGGCCGAACACGACACCGCGATCCGGCTGCTCGTGCGCCCGGGTGCTTTCATCTTCGCCGGCGCGCCGATTGCGCTGGCCCGGCTTGGCGCCAAGGGCGCCGAGGATGGTGAAGACGCGGAGAGAGCCGAGCGCATCGAGGGCGTCGAGCGTGCGATCCGCAACGCTACCGCACTCGGCTCGACGCGCGCGAGCTCGGCTGATCTCGAGTTCGCTGCCCGCCAGTTGGTCGAGGTCGCCGTGCGCGCGCTCTCGCCGGGGATCAACGATCCGCACACCGCGATCAGCGTGCTCGACCGCCTCGGCTCGTCGCTTTGCGACATCGCCGATCGCAGGCTCTACAGCGGCGTCTATCTGCGCGAGGAGGCGCCGATGCTCGTCGTGCCGAGCATCGACTATGCCGGCCTGCTCGCTGCGATGTTCCACCTGATCCGCCAGAACGCTGCCAGTCAGATCACGATCCTGATTCGGATGCTGGAAGTGCTCACCGCGGTACGCCATTGCGAGGGCAATGCCACGCGCAGGGCGGTGCTGCAGCACCACGCCGATCTGGTGCTCGAGGACGCCAAGTGCGCGAACCACAACCCGACCGATCTGGACGACGTGGTGCAGCGCCATGCGGAGTTCTGCGAAGCGAGACCGAAAGCGAAGAAGGCCCCAGCCTGATTCCGGTCGTCGGAGTGTCAACAAACCCTAGTGCAGTGTTGCACGCTGTTCAGCACATAAAACCGCGTCTTTGGCCCCGTG
>JBDTSN010000532.1:0-2591 GCA_039931145.1 Burkholderiales bacterium
TCGAGGCGATCGTGATCGTGCCGTCTTCGCCGATGTCGATCGTGCAGCCGGTCTCCTCGGTCAGGGCGCGGATCGTCGAGCCGCCCTTGCCGATGACGTCGCGGATCTTCTCCGGGTTGATCTTCATCGTGTACAGGCGCGGCGCGAACTGCGACACCTCCTGCTTGGCGCCGCCCATCGCCTCCTGCATCTTGCCGAGGATGTGCAGGCGCGCTTCCTTGGCCTGCGCCAGGGCGACCTGCATGATCTCCTTCGTGATGCCCTGGATCTTGATGTCCATCTGCAGCGCGGTGATGCCGGAAGTCGTGCCCGCCACCTTGAAGTCCATGTCGCCGAGGTGATCTTCGTCGCCGAGGATGTCAGTCAGCACCGCGAAGCGGTTGCCGTCCTTGATCAGGCCCATCGCGATACCGGCAACGTGTGCCTTCATCGGCACGCCGGCGTCCATCAGCGCGAGGCAGCCGCCGCAGACTGAGGCCATCGACGACGAGCCGTTGCTCTCGGTGATTTCCGACACCAGACGCAGCGTGTACGGGAAGTCCTCAGCGCTCGGCAGGGCCGCGGCGAGCGCACGCTTGGCGAGACGCCCGTGGCCGATCTCACGCCGCTTCGGCGTGCCGAAACGTCCCGCCTCGCCAGTGGCGAAGGGGGGCATGTTGTAGTGAAGCATGAAGCGGTCGGTGAACTCGCCGGCGAGCGCATCGACGCGCTGCGCGTCACGCGCGGTGCCGAGCGTCGCGACAACCATCGCCTGCGTCTCGCCACGCGTGAAGAGCGACGAACCGTGAGCGCGCGGAAGCACGCCGTTGCGGATCTCGATCTGGCGCACGGTGCGCGTGTCGCGGCCGTCAATGCGCGGCTCGCCCGACAGGATCTGACTGCGCACGATGCGCGCCTCGATGTCGAACAGGAGCGACTCGAGCTTGACCTCGTCAAACTCGGCGCCTTCGGCCTTCAGGGCGCTTTTCGCTGCAGCGTACGCAACGCGGCAGGCCTGGGTGCGCGCCTGCTTGGAGCGAATCTGGTAGGCAGCACGCAGCGGCTCTTCGGCGAGCGTGTTGACCTTGGCGATGAAGGCCTCGTCCTTCGCCGGCGGCTGCCAGTCCCAGGCCGGCTTGCCGGCGTCGCGAACGAGTTCGTTGATCGCAGCGATCGCCACATTGCCCTGCTCATGGCCGAAGACGACGCCGCCGAGCATGATCTCTTCGGAGAGTTGATCGGCTTCCGATTCGACCATCAGCACCGCCGCCTGAGTACCGGCGACGACGAGGTCAAGCTTGGAGTCGAGCAACTGCGTCTTGCCCGGGTTCAGCACGTATTCGCCGTTGATGTAGCCGACGCGCGCGGCGCCGATCGGGCCGTTGAACGGGATACCCGAGATCGCAAGCGCAGCGCTCGCGCCAATCAGCGCCGGGATGTCGGCAGACACCTCGGGGTTGAGCGACATCACGTGCACGATGACCTGCACCTCGTTGTAGAAGCCTTCCGGAAAGAGCGGCCGCAGCGGGCGGTCGATCAGGCGGCAGGTCAGCGTCTCGAGCTCGCTCGGACGGCCTTCACGCTTGAAGAAGCTCCCCGGGATCTTGCCGGCGGCATAGGCCTTCTCGGTGTAGTCGACGGTGAGCGGGAAGAAATCCTGCCCGGGCTTGGCATCCTTCTTGGCGACGACGGTCGCAAGGATGACGGTGTCCTCGACGCTGACGAGCACCGCACCCGACGCCTGGCGCGCGATCTCGCCGGTCTCCATCACGACCGTGTGCGATCCCCATTGGAAGGTCTTGCTGATCTTATTGAATATGCTCATGAGCTGTCTCCATTTGTGTGGGCGCTAGGGATGAGTGGCAGCGCCCGTCGCCTGGAGTTGAGGTCGCTGCGGCAACAATGCCATTCCAGCGTACTTCGCCGCCTCCGAAGAAGCCTGAAGTACGTTGGAATGACACAGCAGTTGCCCGGTAGGCCCAACTCCATCAAATGCGAAAAGCCTGTGCTGGGACATCCAGACAGGCCTTCGCCTACTTGCGAAGACCGAGTTTCTGGATCAGCGCCGTGTAACGATCGGCGCTGCGATCTTTCAGATACGCCAGCAAGCGCTTGCGGCGGTTCACCATCTTCAGCAGGCCGCGGCGGCCGTGATGGTCCTTGCTGTGGATCTTGAAGTGCGGCATCAGATCATTGATGCGGGCGGTGAGGATCGCCACTTGCACTTCGGGGGAGCCGGTATCGCTCGCGCTGCGCGCGTTGTCCTTGACGATCTCGGCCTTGTTCAGGCTGGCATTTGACATGTAATGTGTTTCCTGGGGTGAGGCCATACGCTCGCCGGCTGGCATTGCGGAGTGACCATGAACTTGCGGTCGCAGGAGAAACGGTCCCACGCCGTGCTGTGCCAAGCGCCCTCTTGTGATCGCAGTTGTGATCTCAGGAGCGCAAAGCCGGTCGATTATAGCGGCAGGGCGCGCCGCAGCCGCTCGACACCCTGCACCAGCCGTTGCGGCTCGCGCGACGCGAAGCACCAGCGCAGCCAGCCCTCGCCGGCCGCGCCGAACGCGACGCCCGGCGCCAGGCCGAGGCCGTGCTCAACGACGAGACGCTTG
>JBDTSN010000533.1:0-2587 GCA_039931145.1 Burkholderiales bacterium
CCACCCGGTCGAGGTCGCCGCGCCGCACCGGGCGCACTTCGACCGCGTTTGTCGCCGCGGCTTCCACGATGCGCGCGCGGCGCGTCGCTGCGCCGCCGTCGCCGGGGGAGAAGGCTCGAGTTCAGGCAAAAGCCTGTACCAGATCAAATCGATACCAGTATTCCGGTACCAAAATAGGATTAGCGACCGGATTCTAGCCCAGCAGTGTCTGTGTCCACCAGACTGACAAGGCCAAACGAAGCAAAGGAAGCGTGATGAAACCCACCCTTGAGGCCGGCCACGAGAGCACCGTCAAGTTCGAGGTGACGCGCGACCGGACGATCGACTTCATGGGCGAGGATGCGCGCGTCTATGCGACGCCAATGCCCGTGCGCGACATCGAGGTCGCTTGCCGCGAGTTGCTGCTGCAGCATCTCGACGTCGGCGAGAACTCCGTTGGCACGCGCGTCGCGATCGACCATATCGGCGCGACGTTGCTCGGCATGCCGGTCACGCTGACGGTTCGCGTCGCTTCGGTCGAAGGCCGGGCGGTGGCATTCGAGATCGAAGGCCGCGACAGTGTCGAGACGATCGTACGGGGCCAGCACGCGCGCTTCGTAGTCGATGTCGCGAAGACCGCGCATCGCCTTGCGGCGAAGGCGCAGAAAGCGCAGCAGGCGGGCGCGCAGTGATCGTGGTCAACCTGTTCAAACGCCTTCTCAGCCTGAACGTCAACGGCCGGGACCATGACGTCGCGGTGACGGACAGCGCGCTGCTGCTCGAAGTGCTGCGCGCCAAGCTGGCGCTGACCGGCACCAAGCAGGGCTGTGACGGCGGCGAATGCGGCGCCTGCACCGTGCTCGTCGACGGCGAACCGCGTCTGTCGTGCATCACGCTGGCGGCGAGCGTCGAAGGGCGGCGCATCGAGACGATCGAGGGCCTTGTCGAAGGCGGCCGGATGAGCGCGCTGCAGCAGGCATTTCACGAGAAGCTCGGCACGCAGTGCGGCTTCTGCACGCCCGGGATGGTGATGGCGGCCGAAGCGCTGCTGCGCCGCGAGAGCGACCCGAGCGAGGTGCAGATCCGTGAGGCGCTGGCGGGCAACCTTTGCCGTTGCACCGGCTACGTGAAGATCATCGAATCGGTGCAGGCCGCCGCAGGAGCACGCTCATGAGCCGTGAACAAACCGGGATGACGCATCCAGCGGCACCGCCGACGCATTCGATCGGCCAGCGCACGCCGCTCGTCGATGGCATCGAAAAGGTCACCGGCCGCGCGCGCTACACGGCCGATCTGCCGCTCGGCGAGACGCTTTTCGGCCTCATCGCGCGCTCATCCATCGCGCACGGTGTGATCCGCGCAATCCACACCGACCGCGCGCTCGCACTACCCGGTGTGCATGCCGTCATAACCGGCGAGGAGTTTTCTGCGCCGTACGGCGTGATCCCGATCGCGCAGAACGAATATCCGCTTGCGAAAGGCAAGGTCCGCTATCGCGGCGAGCCGCTGTTCGCCGTCGCCGCGGTGGACGAGGCGGCAGCGCGCGCCGCGGTCGCCGCGGTCGTGGTCGAGATCGACGAACTGCCGGCGCTTTTCACGGCCGCTGACGCGCGCGCTGAAGGCGCGGTGCTGCTGCACGACAACAAGGCAGGCAACATCGAACGCCGCGTCGAGCAGGATTTTGGCGACGTCGAGGCGGGTTTCGCCGAAGCCGACCTCGTGATCGAACGCAACTTCGATT
Organism: Burkholderiales bacterium; assembly: GCA_039931145.1. GTDB lineage: Bacteria > Pseudomonadota > Gammaproteobacteria > Burkholderiales > Burkholderiaceae_C > CAIKUF01. The sequence continues at coordinate 1,721 of JBDTSN010000533.1, forward strand.
GCGCCGAGATCGCGCACGGCCAGATGGAACTCAACTCGACCGTCGCGCAGTGGGAGCCTGAGCGCGAACGCCTAACGGTCCATTCGGTGACGCAGGTGCCGTACTACCTGCACCTGATGCTGGCGCAGACGCTCGGCCTCGACAGTTCCCAGATCCGCGTCATCAAGCCCTTCGTCGGCGGCGGCTTCGGGCATCGCGTCGAGCCGCTCAACTTCGAGATGATCACGGCCGCGCTCGCGCGCGCCGCGGGCGGCGCGGTGCGGACCGAGCTGACGCGCGAGGAGGTCTTCCTCACCCATCGCGGTCGGCCGGCGACCGAGATGCGCGTCAAGATCGGTTGCAAGAAGAACGGCGAGATCACCGCGATCGATGCCGACGTCGTGCAGCGCGGCGGCGCGTATGCCGGTTACGGGCTCGTCACGATCCTCTACGCGGGCGCGCTGCTGCACGCGCTCTACAAGGTCGGTGCGGTGCGCTACCGCGGCTTTCGCGTCTACACCAACCTGCCGCCATGCGGAGCGATGCGCGGGCATGGCGCCGTCAACGTGCGCTTCGCGGTCGAGTCGGTGCTCGACGAGATCGCCGCCGGGCTCGGCATCGATCCGTTCACGCTGCGCCGCGCGAATCTGTTCGAGGCGCCGTACCGCACCTTGAACGACCTGCAGGTCAACTCCTACGGCTTGCCGGAGTGCATGGACGCCGTCGAGAAGTTGTCCCGCTGGCGCGAACGGCGTGGCAAGCTGCCGCAAACGCCGGGTGTGCGTCGCGGCCTCGGCATGGCGTGCTCGCACTACGTCAGCGGCTCGGCCAAACCGGTGCACTGGAGCGGCGAGCCGCACGCCGTGATCAACCTGAAGCTCGACTTCG
>JBDTSN010000534.1:0-2586 GCA_039931145.1 Burkholderiales bacterium
GCCTTCACCATGTCGGTCGCAATGTAGCCCGGGCTCACGGTGTTGACCGTCACGCCCTTGTTCGCCACCTCCTGCGCGAGCGCCATCGTGAAGCCGTGCATGCCGGCCTTCGCCGCCGAGTAGTTGGTCTGGCCGAACTGGCCCTTTTCGCCGTTCACGGACGAGATGTTGACGATGCGGCCCCAGCCTTTGTCGAGCATGCCGTCGATGACCTGCTTGGTGACGTTGAAGAGGCTCGTCAGATTGGTCTCGATCACCGCGTCCCAGTCGGCGCGGCTCATCTTGCGAAACACGCCGTCGCGCGTGATGCCGGCGTTGTTGACGAGCACATCGACCGTGCCGTGCTCGGCCTTCAACTTCTCGAACGCGGCAACCGTCGAATCCCAGTCGCCGACATTGCCGACCGAGGCGATGAAGTCGAAGCCTTGTGCCTTCTGTTCGCCGAGCCACTTCGCGAAGTCACGGCTCGGCCCGCAACCTGCGATCACCTTGAAGCCGTCCTTCGCCAGACGCTGGCACATCGTCGTGCCGATGCCGCCCATGCCGCCAGTCACGTATGCGATCTTCTGAGCCATTCTTCGTCCGTCCTTGTGCTGGTGATCGATTGAAATGCGCCGTGCGACGGCCTGTCAGGCGCTTGCCTTGGCTTTGACATAGCGGCCCGGCGCCGCCTCGATCGCCTTGTATTGACGGTTGCCCGGCGTACGTGGCGCTGCGATCTGCTTGCCAGCGTGACTCTTGAGCCAGCCGGACCATTCGGGCCACCAGCTGCCGGGCTTTTCCTGCGCCGTGTCGAACCAGTCCTTCGCATTCTTCGGCAACGCGGCGTTGGCGGGCGTGATCCAGTAATTGCGCTTCTTCTTCGCGGGCGGATTGATGACCCCCGCGATGTGACCCGACGCGCCAAGCACGAAGCGCTTCTTGCCCTTGAGCGCAAGCGTGCTCAGGTAGGCGCCGTCCCAGGGCACGATATGGTCCTCGCGCGACCCGTAGATGAAGACCGGTGCGTCGAACGATCCGAGATCCACCGGCTCGCCACAGGTCATCGCCGCACCGGGTTCGACGAGCTTGTTTTCGAGGTAGGTGTTGCGCAGATACCAGCAATACATCGGCCCCGGCAGATTCGTGCCATCGCCATTCCAGTAGAGCAGGTCGAACGGCGGCGGCGCCTCCCCCTTCAGGTAGTTGCCGACGACGTAATTCCAGACCAGGTCGTTCGGGCGCAGGAAGCTGAAGGTCGATGCGAGTTCCTGCCCCTTGAGCAGGTTGCCACCCCCCGCACTGTCGGGCCCGAGCGTTGCCTCGCGCAGCTTGACGAGCTGCTCGTCGATGAAGATGTCGAGGATGCCGGTGTTGCTGAAGTCGAGCAGCGTCGTCAAGAGCGTCAAGCTCTCGGCAGGCTGCCTGCCGCGCGCGGCAAGCACCGCGAGCGCCGTCGCCAGGATCGTGCCGCCGACGCAAAAACCGAGCGTGTTGATGGTTGGCGCGCCGGTGATCTCCTGCACCACATCGATGGCGCGAATCGCCGCGTGTTCGATGTAGTCGTCCCAGGTCTTCTGCGCCATGCTCGCGTCGGGATTGCGCCAGCTGACGACGAACACGCGATGCCCTTCGGCGACCGCATAGCGGATCAGCGAATTCTCGGGCTGCAGGTCGAGGATGTAGTACTTGTTGATGCACGGCGGCACCATCAGCAGCGGCCGCTCGTGCACCTGCTTCGTGAGCGGCTTGTATTCGAGCAACTGGAAGAAATCGTTCTCGAAGACGACGCTGCCTTCGGTCGTCGCGACATTGCGGCCGACCTCGAACGCGCTTTCATCCGTCTGAGACAAATGGCCCTGCTTCACGTCCTGCCACAGGTGGCGCAGGCCCTGGGCAATGCTCTCGCCCTTGCTGTCGAGTGCGCGGCGCTGTGCCTCGGGGTTGAGCGCGAGGAAGTTGCTCGGCGCTGACGCAGCGATCCATTGCTCGACCGCGAAGCGGATGCGCTGGCGCGTCTTGGCGTCGCCCTCGACGCTTTCGGCGAGTTGCATCAGCGCGCGCGCGTTGAGCAGATAGGTCTGCGCGGTGAAGGCCGCCATCGGGTTCGCCGCCCAGTCTTTTGCGGCAAAGCGGCGGTCGGTCGTGGCACCGTCCACCGAGCGCGAGATCGCCTGGTTCCACAGCGAGGTCGCCTGCTCCACGTAGTCGCTTTGGAGCTTGGCGAGTGCGGTCGGCGGCACGCTCAGGCCGGCCAGCGTCTTCCACGTCTGCGCCATCGTCTCGCCCATTGCAGTCATGTCCGGCAGTCCGGGGATTGTGGCGATGGGCGCTATCGTGGCGCTTGCAGTCTTCTTGCTCATGATGTTGTCTCCTGGTTCTCGCGCAGCGTCGGGCCACGGCGACATTTCACGTTTAACGCGGATGCGATTCTGACGCCGAAGTCGGAACGCGGTTTTAGCGCGTCATGCTTACCCGCCCATGACTTGCGGAATTGTGACTACAGCGTCCCGCGCCGCGGCGGAGTCCACCTCGTCAACGCCGGATCCAGATCGCAGCGGCCATGCGACCGGTGGGTTGCCGACCCGAGTGAGCTTGACCGAGCTC
>JBDTSN010000535.1:0-2583 GCA_039931145.1 Burkholderiales bacterium
GGATGCGGCCGTCACCCGCAGCGTGCAGGCGCAAGTCCGGGTACGCAACGACGCGATGCTCGGCGCCTGCCCGGCTTGACGAACGGACAAGAGGAGACCCGGCATGAAATCGTCCCTTCACCAGCGCGGCGCCGCGACGCTTGCCATCACGCTGCTACTGCTTTTCATCGTCATGCTCGTTGCCGGCGTCGCCAACCGCAACCTGATCTTCGAGCAGCGCGCCTCGGCCAACCAGTGGCGCTCGACGCAGGCGTTCGAGGCAGCCGAAGCCGGGCTCGAATGGGCGCAGGCGATGCTCGCGAACGACGCCATGATCGACGCCGATTGCAAGCCCGACGCCACCGCGGCCAACACAACTCTTCGCGAACGTCTGCTCGACTATGGCGCCGACACTCGCGCCTTCTCGCCGCGCACCTGGAGCGACAGCGGCCACGACGTCCCACTCCAGGCGGCCTGCGTTCGCAGCGGCGACGGCTGGTCGTGCAGTTGCCCGCGCGACGGCAACCCGGCGCTCGACGCACCACCTTCGACCGGCGCGCACCCCGCGTTCACGATCCGCTTCGTCGCCGCCGCTCGCAGTGGCCACGTGCAACTGCTCGCCACCGGATGCGACCGGCTGGCCGCGGATTGCCTGCCGGGAATGGGTGGGCCAGCAACCGGCGGCTCGACGGCTCACGCGCAGGTCACGCTCGGCCTGTTGCCCGCACTCGCGGCCGTTCCGGCTGCCGCCCTGACGGCGCGCGGCGAGATCGATGCCGATGGCGCGGTGACGCTTGCGAATACCGACCCGCGCAGCAGCGGCCTGACGGCACACGCCGGCGGCGCCATTTCGCTCGCGAGCGCCACGCTGGAGACCGTACCCGAAGCGCCCATCGAAGCGTCGCTCGCCGAGCACGATGTCGCGCTCGCCGCGCTGGCTGCGGATCGCATGACAAGCCGCTTTTTCGGTGTCGACGCCGTACGCTGGCAGCGCCTGCCCGGTATGCAAACCATCACTTGCCCGGAAGACTGCAGCGCGGCGCTCGGCGAGGCGCTTTCTGCCGGGCACCGGCGCATCCGGATCGCAAACGACCTGCAACTCGGCGGCCCGGCGACCTTTGGCTCGACCGAGCGACCCGTCTTGCTCGTCGTCGAAGGGCCGATGCGGATGAACGGCGGCGTACAGATCCATGGCGTCGTCGTCCACCTCGCCACGCTGTGGGACACGAGCGGCACGCACGACGCGCGCATCGACGGCGCGGTGATCTCCGGCGGCAGCGTCGTCGGCGACGGCACGCCGACGATCCGCTACGACCGCGATGTCCTCGCAAGACTGAACGGGGAAGCGGGGGTCTTCGTCCGCATCGCCGGCAGTTGGCGGGACTTCTGAACCGAGCCGTCAAAAAGAGGAACTGACCATGCATACCCAACGCAACGCCATCGGCCGCCAACGCGGCTTCGCCCTGCTCGAAGCGCTGATCGCCGCGGTGCTCGTCGCGGCCGGCGCGATCGCGCTGATCTGGTTGCAAGGCGAATTGCGCTTCAACGCAGACGCCGCGCGCCAACGCACCGAGGCAGCGCGCCTCGCGCAGGCCGACATCGAGCGCCTGCGCGCCGTCGTCGCCGTCGAAGCCGATGCCGGGTCCCCGGCCTGGAGCGAGATCGAGGACGACGTGCTCGACGTGACACCCACTGCCAGCCCGACCGGCTACGTGCTGACGCGTCTCGTGCAGACCAACGCGGCCCTCGCGTTGAAGACAATCGAAGTCACGCTGCGCTGGAACGACCGGCGCGGGCAGGCGCAGCAACTCAGTCTCGACACCTTGATCGCCGGTCACGACCCGACGCTCGCGGGCGCGTTGAGCCTGCCACGCCCCGCATTGTCGCGACCCTGAATCGACCGGCACCCCGACTCGGGCCAACCCGCCCAGTCCAAAGGCCGCTCCCCAGACCGATTCGGCAGCGCGCGACGTGGCGGAGAATCGCGACAAGCTTTCAATGCACCATGTGTGCGAACGACGACCATGGCCTCGCCCCAGGACCGGGACTTCTCCGCTGCCGACACCGCCGCGATGCGCGACGCATTGACGCTCGCGCAACTGTCGGTGGGGCTCAGCGATCCGAACCCACGCGTCGGCTGCGTCATCACCGCCACCGATGGCCGCGTCCTCGGCCGCGGCCACACGCAGGCTGCCGGCGCGGCGCACGCCGAACCGATGGCGCTCGAAGACGCCAGGCTGCGAGGTGAGGACGTTCGCGGTGCGACGGTCTATGTCGGCCTCGAGCCCTGCTCGCACCACGGCCGCACGCCGCCGTGCTGCGACGCGCTGATCGCCGCCGGTGTCGCGCGCGTCGTCGTCGCAGCCCAGGATCCGAACCCACTCGTCGCCGGCATGGGGCTCGCCAAGCTTCGCGCCGCGGGCATCGAGGTCGTCGTCGGCCTGCTCGCTGACGAATCGCGCGAGATCAATATCGGCTTCTTCTCGCGTATGTTGCGCGGCCGGCCGTGGGTGCGCATGAAGGTCGCGATCTCGCTCGATGGCCGCAGCGCGCTTGCCAACGGGCAAAGCCAATGGATCACCGGCGAGGCGGCGCGCACCGATG
>JBDTSN010000536.1:0-2583 GCA_039931145.1 Burkholderiales bacterium
CGCGGCGATGCCGGCGTCGGCGCAGAGGCCGTCGCGCTCGCCCTCGCGCAGCGGGCGCTGGGTCTGCGTGACGACGCAGAGATCGGGCAACACCCCGGTCTCGCGCAGCAGCACCAGCTCGAACGCGCGCAACGCTGCCTGCACCTGCCCTTCGTCGGCGGCATCGAGCGCCGGCAGCGTCTGCGCATAGGCGTCGAACAGCGCAGGATGGGCGTCGTGGCGCGCCAGCAGCTTCATCAGCAGCTCGTTCAGATAGAAGCCCGTGAACAGCGCCGCGCCGCCGGGCATCGGCGCCCCGCCGGCGTACTCGGCGCTGCGCAGCGTCTGCACCTCGGGCGGCGCGCCATCGGCGGCGGCGCTGCGCGTGAAGCTGACGTGCACGCGCTGAAACGGCAGCAGCACCGAGCGCAACTGCGAATGCGGCCGCTTCGCGCCCTTGGCCGCGACGGCGAGGCGGCCCTGCTCGCGCGTGAACAGGTCGAGGATCAGGCTCGACTCGCTCCAGTCGTAGCGGTGCAGCACATAGGACTGCAATGTCGCAGGCGGTCGCACTGCGCGCGAAGCCATGATTCGTGTGCCGCGCTTGGGCTACTCGTAGCCGTAGCTGCGCAGATGCGCTTCGTCATCGGCCCAGCCCGAGCGCACCTTGACCCAGAGCTCAAGGAACACCTTCGCCCCGAGCAGCGCTTCGAGATCGCCGCGCGCCTGCGCGCCGATCCGCTTCAAGCGCTCGCCGCCGGCGCCGATGACGATGCCCTTGTGCGCGTCGCGCTCGACGACGATCGATGCGGAGATGCGGCGCAGCTCGCCCTCCTCCTCGAACTTGTCAATGACGACGGTCGAGGTGTAGGGCAGTTCGTCGCCGGTGAGGCGAAAGAGCTTCTCGCGGATCAGTTCGCTCGCGAGGAAGCGTTCGCTGCGATCGGTGAGCGCCTCTTCCTCGTGGAGCCAGGCTTGCTCGGGCAGATAGGGCTTGACGATTCCGAGCAGCCGCTGCGCGTCGGCAGGTTTGCGCGCGCTGAGCGGGACGAATTCGGCGAACGGATAGCGCTCCTGCATGGCGCGCAGCCAGGGCGCGAGTTCCGCCCGGCGGCGCACAGCGTCGAGCTTGTTGGCAACGAGGAGCACCGGCCTTGCACCTTCGCCCGGCGCCGGCATCAGCGCGAGCACCTTGGCATCGTCCAGGGTGAAGCGGCCGGCCTCGACGACGAACAGCACGACGTCGACATCGGCGAGCACGCCCTTGACGGTCCGATTGAGCGTGCGATTGAGCGCTGCACCGTGCTGCGTCTGGAAGCCGGGCGTGTCTACGAACACGAACTGGCTCTCGCCCAACGTACGGATACCGGTGATGCGGTGGCGCGTCGTCTGCGCCTTGCGCGAGGTGATGCTGACCTTTTGCCCGACGAGTGCGTTGAGCAGCGTGGACTTGCCGACATTGGGCCGACCGACGATTGCCACCAGCCCGCAGCGCGTCGGTAACGCTGCGTCGCTCATCGCCACGAGACGCTGTCAGGCGCGCAACTGCAAGTGGCTGCAAGGGCGCCGCGGGCCGACCCGTTGCGGCTTGCGCCTCGCAGTGGACACACCGCGCCGCGTGGCGCTGATCTGGAAGCAGACATCAGTTGCGCAGCGGCCCGCCCGGTGTGTCGTTCGCCTTGAGCAGATCGAGCATGCGGCGTGCTGCTTCCTGCTCGGCCTGGCGGCGCGAGCGGCCCTCGCCGCGCTGCGACAGGCCGAGCGCAGCGGCCGTGCATTCGACCTCGAAGGTCTGCGCATGTGCCTGGCCGCGCGTCGCGCAGATCCGGTACTCGGGAACCGGCAGGCGCCGTGCCTGCAGCCATTCCTGTAGTTCGGTCTTCGCGTCCTTGGTCCACGATTCGACTTCGGTCGTCGTGATCAGGTCGCCGAACAAGCGACGTACGAGGGCATGCGCCTGATCGAAGCCGCCCTCGATGAAGATGGCGCCGATCACCGCCTCAAGCGCGTCGGCGAGGATCGACGGACGTTGCGCGCCACCGCCTCGCGCCTCGCCCTCGCTGAGCCTGAGAGCGTCAGGCAGGCCGAGCTCGAGCGCGACGCGGTGCAGGCTGTCCTCGCGGACGAGGTGCGCCCGAACGCGCGTCAGGTCGCCCTCGTCGGAGCCTGAGAAGCGCTCGAAAAGCAGCCCCGAAATCGCGGCGCTCAGGATTGCGTCACCGAGGAATTCAAGGCGTTCGTTGTGGTCGGCGCCGAAGCTGCGGTGCGTGAGCGCGCGCGTCAGCAGGCCGGGCTGCGCGAAGCGGTAGCCGATGCGTAGTTGCAGCGATTCGAGCCTTGCGTCCAACGCTAACGGCCTGTCACTGGGACGCCCCTTTTGAGCGGCCCGCGTACTTGATCAGCAGGTAGACCGGGCTCGCGAGCTCGATCTCCTTCTCATAGGCAAAGCGAATCACGACCTTGTCATCTTCCTTCGTGATCTTCAGATCCTGGCCACCGATGGACGTGATGGAGTATTCGATCTCTTTCTGGCGTTCGAACGCGGCGCGGATTTCGGGTACGGTGGAGAGGCCCTCGTCCGCGACGCGGTTCACGGCGCGCTGG
>JBDTSN010000537.1:0-2579 GCA_039931145.1 Burkholderiales bacterium
TCACGACGGCGACGGTCGAGGCCATCGGCCAGTCGTTGTTGCTGAAGAACTCGTCCCACAGCACGCGGCCGATCATCAGCGTCTGCGGCCCGCCGAGCAGTTCGGGGATCACGAACTCACCGACGCTGGGGATGAAGACGAGCATCGAGCCGGCGATGATGCCCGCTTTCGAGAGCGGCACCGTGATGCGCCAGAAGGCGACGAACGGTGTTGCACCGAGGTCGGTCGCCGCCTCGAGCAGGCTCAGGTCCATCTTCACGAGATTGCCGTAGAGCGGCAGGATCATGAACGGCAGATAGGAATAGACCATGCCGAGCACGAGCGAGAACGGCGTATTCATGTACTTGTCGAGCGCCGGGATCAGGCCCGCGGCGAGCAGCAGGTGATCGATGCGCAGCGCGGTAAGTGCATTCGCGACCAGGCCGTTCTCGCTCAGCAAGCCCTTCCACGCATAGACGCGCAGCAGGAACGAGGTCCAGAACGGCAGCATCACGAGCATCAGCAGCGCGGGCTGGACCGCCGCCTTCGCGCGTGCCATGAAGTACGCGAACGGATAGCCGATCGCGAGGCACAGCAGCGTCGTGATCGCCGCGTACCTGAGGCTCGACAGGTATGTCAGGAAATAGAGGTCGTCCTGCGTGATGTAGATGTAGTTGCCCAGCTTGAGCGAAAGCGCGAGCACCGAGTCCTTGAAGGTCAACACGTCCTTGAAGTGCACACCGTCGATCTCGGAGACGCTGATCTTCAGCACGATCAGGAACGGCAGCATGAAGAACGCGAGCAGCCACAGATAGGGGATACCGATCACGACTTTTCGCCCGCTGAACCAGCGCGCCAGAAGCGACCGGCCCACGCCCCCAGCCGCGCTGCGCGCGCCGAGCGCCGCTTCGGGCGTGCGATGCAGGGGCGCGGGTGTCATTGCGTCAGCACGACCTGCGAAGTGGGGGGCCAACTCGCCCAAGCGCTGTCGCCCCAGGTGAGCGCGCTTTCGCGATGACGTGCGACGTTGCTCTCGCTGATCCTGAGCACCGCGCCGCTCAGCAGTTCGAGGTGATAGACGGTGAAGCTGCCGAAGTACGACAGCTCCTTGATCGTCCCCCTGACCTTGTTGTGATGATCGTGCGTGCCTGCCGGCTCGGCCGCATGCAGGCTCATCTTCTCGGGCCGCACCGCGACGCCGGCGCCGATGCCGACGGTGCCGGTGATGCCGTGGCCGACGTAGTGCGTGCAGTCCGCGCAGCGCACGACGGCGTGATCGGGCTCATCGACCTCGACCCGGCCTTCCATCAGATTCACGTTGCCGATGAAGTCGGCGACGAAACGCGTCGCCGGCGTCTCGTACACGTCGCCCGGCGCGCCGATCTGCAGCACCTTGCCTTCGCTCATCACGGCGATACGGGTCGCCATCGTCATCGCCTCCTCCTGGTCGTGGGTGACCATGACGCAGGTGACGCCGACCTCCTCGATGATGTTGACGAGCTCGAGCTGCGTCTGCTCGCGCAGCTTCTTGTCGAGCGCGCCGAGCGGTTCGTCGAGCAGCAGCACCTCGGGCCGCTTGGCGAGCGAGCGGGCGAGCGCGACTCGCTGCTGCTGGCCGCCCGACAACTGATGCGGCTTGCGCTTGGCGAACTTGTCGAGCTGCACGAGCTTGAGCATCGCGCCGACGCGCTCTTTGATCGCACTCTTGGCGATGCCGTCGCGCTTCAATCCGAATGCGATGTTGTCCCACACCGTCAGGTGCGGGAACAGCGCGTAGGACTGGAACATCATGTTGAACGGCCGCTCGTAGGGCGCCAGGTTGCCGATGTCCTTGCCTTGGAGCAGGACGCGTCCCGAGGTTGGTGTCTCGAAGCCGGCAAGGATGCGCAAGAGCGTCGTCTTGCCGCAGCCTGACGAGCCGAGCAGCGCGAAAATCTCGCCCTGCGCGATGTCGATGCTGACGTGGTTGACGGCGATCGCGCCGCCGCCGAAGTCCTTGACGACGTCGTCGATCTGCATGAAGGCTGGCTTGTCGGCCGGATTGCTCGCCGGGCTCGGAGCGCTGCTCATGGGCTCGTTATCCTGTGCTGGCCTCTGGCTACGTCGTACGCCTTGCCGCGCGCGACGCTGCCTTGCGTCAGAGCCCCGTCTTGAAGCTCGTGTAGAGACGCGTCATCGTGCGCCGCGTGTCGTTGTTCAAGGCGCCCGGCGGGATCATCTTCTTCATCTCGGCGTCGGAGAGGAAGACGGTCGGGTTGTTCGCCACTTCCGGCTTCACGAACTTCTTCGAATCCTTGTTCGGGTTCGCATAGAAGACCTTGTTCGTCAGGCTCGCATCGACCTCGGGTCGCAAGATGTAGTTGATCCACTTGTACGCGTTGTTGGGGTGCGGCGCATCGGCCGGTATCACCATCACGTCGAAGAACAGGAGGCCACCGGTCTTGGGCAGCAACGCTTCGATGTTCTGCCCCGTCTTGCCGTCGATCGCGCGCTGGCGCGCGATGTTGATGTCGCCGGACCAGCCGAGCGCCACGCAGATCGAGCCGCTCGCCAGGTCATTGATGTAGCCCGATGAGCTGAACAGCGTCACGTAGGGCCGG
>JBDTSN010000538.1:0-2573 GCA_039931145.1 Burkholderiales bacterium
CGGCAGGCGTGCATGAAGTGGTTGCCGCCGATCGAGTAGCCGTCGCCGTCGCCGCTCGCGACGATCACGGTCAGATCCGGGCGAGCAGCCTTGAGGCCGGTTGCCGCAGCGAGCGAGCGGCCGTGCACACCGTGAAAGCCGTAGCACGCGGTGTAGGCCGGGATGCGCGACGAGCAGCCAATGCCCGACACGACAGCCACGTTGTGCGGCTCCAACTGCAGCAGTGCGAGCGCGCGCGTGACCGAGTTCAGGACCGTGAAGTCGCCGCAGCCTGGGCACCAGATCGGCTTGACTTTCGACTTGTAATCGCCAGCGCTGCGCGCTGCCGGGGTGGCCGGTGCTTCCGGCGTTACGACGTCATTCATGCTGCTTCCCCTTGTCTTGCGTTCTGTGCGCTCTGTGCGGATCCAATGGCGGCCCACGCGACGAGCGCAGCGCAGACCTCGGCCGGGCGCAGCGGCAGCGGCCCCGGCTTGTGAAAACTTGCCGGCCGGCCCGGCAGGTCGAGCGTGCCGCGCAGGTAGCGCAGCAGTTGCGCGCCATGGTTCTGCTCGATCACCATGACACGCTCGACGCCGCGCAGCACCTCGGCAAACGCCGCCTCGCGCAACGGCGCGAGCAGGCGCAGCACGATGAGGCGCACCGAGACGCCCTGCGCCGCGGCGCGCGAAATCGCCTCGCGCACCGGGCCGGAGGCCGAGCCGAAGGTAATCACCGCGAGCGGCGCATCACCCTCGACGTCGGCCCAGCGGCTGCCGTAGTCGTGCAGCATGAGCTTTCGCTCGCGCTTGTCGAGCTGCAGGATGTGGTCGTGCGCCTGGCTGCTCGGGATTGCGCTCTCGCTGTGCTCAAGGCCGTCGGCGGTGTAGACGATGCCGGGCGTGCCGGGGATCGCCATCGGCGAGACGCCGGACGGCGTGTCGCGATAGCGTTTGTAGTCCGGCGTGTGGGCCTCGGCGGTGAGCCGCTTGGGTAGCACGGGTTCAGCCGTAGGCTTGTCGATGATCGCGCGCGACTGGCCCATGAACTGATCGGACAGCACGATTGCCGGCGCCTGCAGCGCCTCGGCAAGCTCGACCGCCCAGGCGGTCGTCTCGAGGCAGTCCGCGATCGAGCTCGGTGCGATCACGAGACGCGGCGCGTCGCCGTGCAGGCCGCTGACGGCAAACGACAGGTCGCTTTGCTCGCTTTTGGCCGGGATGCCGGTGGATGGCCCACCGCGCATGACGTCGACGATGACAATCGGCACTTCGGACGCGACCGCCAGGCCGATGCCTTCGGTCATCAAAGCGAGGCCGGGCCCCGAGGTTGCGGTAAGCGACGGCACGCCGCCGAACGACGAGCCGATGATCATGTTGACCGAGGCAAGTTCGTCCTCGGCCTGCAACAGCGATCCGCCGACACGTGTCAACGCGGGCGCCATCCATTCGAGGAGCTCGGTCGCCGGCGTGATCGGATAGGCAGCGACGAAGCGCACGCCACCACGCAGCGCACCGGCGCCTGCGGCTTCGTTGCCGCTCAGCAGCCAGCGGCCAGCACCGGGAGCATCAGCATTCGCAGACTTCGCATCTAGCCCGGCCAGCCGCGGCAGGCCCGGCAGATCGGCGGCCGCGGCGATTCCCGCGTGCAGCGCCTTCAGGTTCGCCTCGAGCGCCGCTTCGGTACGCTTCCAGCTTGCGCGCACCGCCGCTTCGAGCGCCTGCGCCGGCAGCCTGGCGAGTGCGCCAGCGACGCCGAGCGCGACCATGTTGATCCAGCTTCCCGGGATCGCCTTCACCATCTTCTTCAGTGGCAGCGAGACCGATTGTGTTCCGGTCGCGAGGAAGACCTCGGGCGCCTTGCCGCTCTCGGCGTCGCCGATCAGCAGGCTGCCGTCGTGCAGCGGGATCTCGTCGGCAAAGCGGTTGATGTTCAACCAGTCGATCGCGAGCAGCAGGTCGAAACGATCGTCGAGCGACTCGAGCGGCGTGCGCCCGATTCGGAGCAGCGCGGCCGCCTCGCCGCCGCGAATCTGCGGGCCGCTGGTGCGCACCATCAGTCCGTACAGGCCGGCGCGCGCCGCTGCATCGAGCAGCAGCGTGCCGGCCGTCATCACGCCGCTGCCACCGCTCCCGGCGATCGCGATCGACAGGCTTGCACATTCATGTGCAGCCTCTCCCGACGGCGCTTCACGCGTCGCCACTTCAGGTCTCGATATGACATCCACAACCATGCTCCTTGCTCATTCCTGATGCTGAGTAAACGTTTTGGGCGCGCCCTTGTTTCTGACCCAGATCAAAGAGTGCGCAAGCAATCGTCTTCACAATGGCCTAAACCGGCATTGCAGTACCAGTTTACCAGTTTGAGCCCTGCAATCGTCAAGCAAACACCCTGCAAAGGCCTGGATGAATAACAACATCGGGCCGCAAACGGAGGCGAAATCGATGAGTATTGACGCACACCGCTGGCTGATGACCGCGCCCAAGGCGCCGATGGAGCGCGCCGCGTTTCAGGCCGCGCCACAAGCCGGCGAAGTCGTCGTCGCCGTCGCCGGCTGCGGCGTCTGCCACACCGACCTCGGCTACTACTACGAC
>JBDTSN010000539.1:0-2570 GCA_039931145.1 Burkholderiales bacterium
ATGCGCCGGCACGCGGTGCACTCGACGGTTGTCGTCTTCGGCAGTGCGCGCCTGGTTTCCCAGCACCAGGCGCAACAGCAACTCGCCGCTTTGGAGCAACCCGCGCCCGGGCAAGCGGCTGATACGACGCGGCTCGCGCAGACGACGTGGGCACGCAAACAACTCGACTACGCGCGCTACTACGAAGAAGCGCGGCGTTTCGCCGAGATTGTTTCGCGCCAATTCCAGCAACATGAGCGGCGCGATTTCGTCGTCATCACCGGCGGCGGGCCCGGGATCATGGAAGCCGCCAATCGTGGCGCCCATGATGCCGGGGCGCGCAGCATCGGCCTGAACATCACGCTGGCGCACGAGCAGGCGCCCAACCCCTTCGTCACGCCAGAGTTGTGCTTTCGCTTGCGTTACTTCGGCCTGCGCAAGATGCACTTCCTGCTGCGCGCCCGGGCGCTCGTCACGTTTCCGGGCGGCTACGGCACTTTGGACGAGCTGTTCGAGGTTCTGACGTTGGTGCAGACCGGCAAGATGCAACGCATCCCCATCGTGCTGGTCGGCGCTGCCTTCTGGCGCCGTGTCATCAACTTTGAGTTCCTGGTCGATGAGGGCTTCATCGACGCCAAGGATGCACGGCTCTTCTCGATCGTCGAGACGGCGGAAGAAGCCGTCGCCGTGCTGCATGAGTTCTATGCGGGCGTACCGCCCCCGAGCGGTCCATCCGGGGCGGATCGCGCCGACCGCGATCGTGCCGCGAAGCCTGGCGGCGACGCCGGCAATGCGTGATCTGTCCTGTATCGCACGCCTCATCACCGCGGCACTTGTGCTGGGCCTGTTCGTGCTTCAAGCCAAGGCTCAAGCAAGCGATGCCGATTCCTTCGGCATCGAGCGATGCGGCGCTGAGGACACGCTCGGTCTGCGCGGAGTCACCGTCAGGCTCGAGAACGACCTGTTTGCCGGAACCGACCGGAACTACAGCAATGGCGTGGCCTTGATGGCGGTTTCGCGCGACCTCGCCCCGAGCCTGCGCACCGAATGCCTGCCCGCACCGGTGCGGCTGTACGCACAGCTCATCAAGTTCGTGAACCCAGGCTACTTCGCGGACGCAGCAGACACTGCGAGTTCACAGAACGTCGTCGCGAAGTTCGGCCAGTCGATGTACACGCCGGACGATCCGACGCGCACCGACCTGATCGTCGACGACCGGCCCTATGCGGGCTTGCTGTATGTGGGCATGGCGTGGAACCTCCGTAGCCACGCGACCCAAAGCGAGATTGAAATGCTCGATACACGCGAACTCACGCTTGGCGTCATCGGGCCGTCGTCGCTCGCCGAGCAGACGCAAAACCTGGTGCATGACGCGATCGGCTCCGACCGCTTCCTCGGCTGGGACCAGCAGTTGAAGAACGAGCCGGCGCTGCAAATGGCGATGGCGCGCAAGTTCAAACGCTATCGCGGCGATGGCGCAATCACGCCCGGCTTTTCAGCGGATCTGATACCGGCGATCGGTATGCGCGTGGGCAACATCGAAACCGCCATTGGCACGGCGGCGGAAGGACGGATCGGCTGGAACATCCCGAACGACTTCGGGACCTATCCGATCCAGCCCGGCGCGGAGAACCGCCCCCCATCAGCCGCGTCCATTCACAGCGACTCGAACAGGGCCGGCCGCAGCGCATCCGCACCGCGCGCCGGTGTTCACGTGTTCGGCACGCTGGAGACCAAGTTCGTCGCCTACGATTACTCGCTCGATGGCAACCTCTTTCGCACCAGCCACCACGTCACGCGGCGACCCTGGGTCGTCCAGGCTGCCGTCGGTCTTAGCATCCAGGGTCTGCTGGGCGAACGCGGCTACAGGCTGGCGGTGATGCGTGTCTATCGCTCGCGCGAGTTCGAAGAACAAGTGTCAAGCCATACCTACGGGTCGGTCGCACTCAGCGTCGAGTTCTGACGCCAGTCCGTGGTGCAGCGATGAAAAGCCCAGGTTGCTGCACGTAACGCTTTTCAATTGGTCAGGCGTTGCGAGCGCAAGCGGTGCGTACGCCGCATCAGCTGCGTCCACTGTGTGCGCAATCAGGAAACCCCGCCGAAAATCGCCCCGACGCCGGCGGTGATGGCCATCGCGAGCGCACCCCAGAACGTCACGCGTAACGTGCCTGCCGCGATCGACGCACGGCGACACGTGACGACAGCACTCCGAAGATCGCGAGAAAACCGAGCTTGTTGACGGAGAAGGAGCGTTTGAAACGGATTGCCGACTCGCCTTGCGTTCAACCGCGTCACTTGCCGAAGCCGCCCACGACATGACGGGCGACTACTACGCAGCGGTGGTGGTCATCGCTCTGGGAACAGTGTTTGGCAGTTTCTGAAACCGAATCCGGCCTGCGTGGTCAGCAGTGCGGCATCAAGTCGGCTGACTCCCCAGCGGTGACGCGGAATTGAGTCAGTTCAGGTTGGTTCACCAATCGGTCGGCACACCTGATGAAAGCGGCTCAATCCTGAGCCGGCGCCAACTCGCCGGTGGTCAGGACCAGTTTGGACAGCTCAACAAAACCGATCGGCGGAACCGTCAGCCACGG
>JBDTSN010000540.1:0-2569 GCA_039931145.1 Burkholderiales bacterium
TGAGCGCGCCCAGCGTGTTGACGAAGGGCTCGGTGTTGACGAGGTTCCAGAGTTTCTCGGCGCCGCGCTTGGCAAGCGTGTGCTCGATCGCAACCGAACCGCGCAGACGCACGACATCGGCCGCACTGTAACCGCGCGTGATGCCCTTCCAGCGTGGGTTCTCGGCCCAGTCCTTCTCGAGGGCAGCAGCTTGTTGGTCGCGGGTCGGTGTGCTCATGAAACTCTCCGGTAAGTCGATTGGATTGAGGAACGGGGTAACGCTGTCGCGCAGCTAGAAGCATGTTCAGGATACTGCCGGCGCCCGCCCTTGAGAAGACTTATGTCTTATAGAAGACAAAATTTATTTGGTAGTTAAATCAATGAGTTGTGGCAAATGTTTCATGATACGGGATATCGTTTTTCGGCATGAAAGAAAATGCGGCGGCGCACCATTCACGCGTTTCGCGATGTGGGATTCGTCGCCCGCTGCATGAAAACGGATCCGCTGCGTATCATCGACCGCGCTCAACGGAGCGCGTCCAGCGCAGGAAACGGCCCCATGTCGTCATTCGCCTTTCTTTCGAACAACGCCGTCCTGAAGGCGCCAGTCGGCGACGGGGGAATGCCATTTGCAGTCGTCGGCGTCGCCTGGGACGGGAGCGTCACGAACCGTCCCGGCGCACGCTTCGGCCCGCGCGCGATTCGCGAAGCGAGCCACATGTTGTGCGACGGCGTACATCCGCATTTCGACGTGTCGCCGCTCGGTCAATTGACCGATCTGGGAGACCTCGCGCTGCCCAATACGAGCCTCGTCGCGATGCGCGAGGCGATGGCGCCGCAGGTCGATGCGCTCATCGCGAAGCATCACATGGCCTGGTTGGGCGGCGATCACTCGATCACGTTGGCGCTGCTGCGTGCGTACCGGCGGCACTTCGGTCGGCCTCTGGCGGTGCTTCACTTCGACGCTCATTGCGACACCTGGAACGATCACTTCGGCGAGCCGAGCGGCCACGGCACCTGGGTCTACGAGGCGATGCAGGAAGGATTGGTTGTTGATGAGTGCTTCATGCAGATCGGCATCCGCTCGGCCGGCATGCGTGAGGCGCGGGAGTTTGTGCGTGATCGCGGTGGCCTGATCCACACCGCGCGCGACATGCGCGGGCTTGAGCGCCCTGCCGAGTTGGCTGCGTTGCTCGCACCGTGGCGCGAGCGCCTGACTGGCCACGACCATCCGCCGGTCTATCTGAGCCTCGACATCGACTGCCTAGACCCGGCATTCGCCCCTGGCACCGGGACTCCCGAGCCTGGCGGCCTGACGACGAATCAGGTGCTCGGGCTGCTAGAGGAGACGTCCGACCTGCCGTTCGTCGGCATGGATTGTGTCGAGGTCGCGCCGCCCTACGACCACGCCGAGCTGACGAGCTACGCAGCGGCCAGTTTCGTCTGGACCTACTTGTGCGGACAGATCGCGCGCCGCGCACGCGCGGCAGCTACAGCGGCAGCGCCGTCGTCTTCTTGACGGTTCGCAGCACGAGCATCGAATTCGATCGGGAGACGCCCGGCAGGCGCATCAACACGTCGGAATGGAAGTGCTCCAGGTCTTCGGCGTCGCGGTAGGCGAAGCGAATCAGGTAGTCGTTCGCGCCGGCAACGTAGTAGCAGTCGAGGATCTCCGGCCGGTCGCGCACCGCCTGCTCGAAGGCTTCGAGCTGCGGCGTGTTCATGCTGTCGAGGTTGATGATCGTGAAACTGATGCCGTGGCGGCCGACGGCGCGTGGGTTGACGAGCGCGACGTACTGCGCGATCACGCCGCTGTCCTCAAGCTGCTTGACGCGGCGCAGGCAGGCCGATGGCGAGAGGTGGACGCGTTGCGCAAGTTCCAGATTCGAGAGCCGCCCTTCGCGCTGCAGTTCGGTCAGGATCGTGCGATCTATCGCATCGAGTTTCACTTCCGGGGTTCTGGGCGGCATGGCGTGCGAGAGTGAGGGCTCTTGTTCGCATGATATTGTGCGTTGCGGGGTTCGCCCCGATCGTTTGAGCAAGCACATTGCGTCGGCCGACGCATAGACTTGTTCGTTGCCAACCTCACGTGTGGAGAGCCCCGTGACCACCAATCCGAAGACCGATTCCAAGACTTCGCTCGAAGCCTACTGGATGCCGTTCACCGCGAACCGCCAGTTCAAGCAGGCGCCGCGCATGCTGGCGCGCGCCGAGGGCATGTATTTCTGGACCCCCGAAGGGCGCAAGATTCTCGACGGCATAGCCGGTCTCTGGTGCGTCAACGCCGGCCACGCGAGCCCGAAGATCGTGCAGGCGATCCAGGCGCAGGCGGCCGAGATGGACTTCGCGCCGCCCTTCAACATGGGCCACCCGAAGGCCTTCGAGCTCGCCGAGCGCCTCGTCGAGATCCTGCCTGCGGGGATAAACAAGGTCTTCTATACGAACTCGGGGTCCGAGGCGGTCGAGACGGCGCTCAAGATGGCGATCGCCTACCACCGCGTACGCGGCGAAGGTGCGCGCACCCGGCTCATCGGCCGCGAGCGCGGCTATCACGGCGTCAACTTCGGCGGCATCTCGGTCGGCGGCATCG
>JBDTSN010000541.1:0-2564 GCA_039931145.1 Burkholderiales bacterium
GACCTTGTCCCTGTGTGAAGGTCAAGGCGAGCGACTGGCGCAAGCGCGGATCGCTGGCCTCAGGGCTTGGCGTCGCTCCGATCAAGCAGCGCCTTGCGCTTCTCGTACTCCTCGGTCGAGACCTCACCGCTGGCCAGCCTGCGCTGCAGAACTTCCAGCGGCGTGTCGCGCGGCTGCCGTCGCCCCTCGCCCGGACGGCCCCATCCGAAGTACACCAGGACGACGATCAGCACGACCCAGAAGATCCACCACAGGCCGTGCATACCGCCCATGTAGTAACCACCGTCGTAGAACATGTGCATCGTCGTCACCCTTTGGCGTTTGCCGTCGTGTTCAGCAGCGAAGCCCTGACGCGTTGCAGCCGCTGGTGCACGTCCTGCGCGACCTTGGCCACCTCCGGATTGCTCGTCAGCTGCAGGATTGCCACCGGATCCATGAAGCCGACGACCAGCCGGCCGTCCGCTTCCTCGCGCACGATCACATTGCACGGCAGCAGCATGCCGATATCCGGCTCGGCCTGCAGTGCCTGGTGGGCCAGCGTCGGGTTGCAGGCACCGAGGATGCGGTAAGGACGCCCGTCGATGCCGAGCTTGGCCTTCATCGTGGCCTGCACGTCGATCTCGGTAAGGATGCCGAAGCCTTCGACTTTGAGTGCCTCGGTCACGCGTGTCACGCCCTCGGCGAAATCCGTGTTCTTGAGTTCGCACTGAAATCCGTAAGCCGTCGGCTTCGAGGCGGCGATGTTCGTCTTCATGAAGTGTCCTTTGGTACCGAAATGGAAGCTGCATCAGCCAACGGATGCCCGCTGTATCGACAACGAGCCTAGACGCTGCAGGCGGTAGCGTCTGTGCGCCAGCGAACGTTCGGTGCCGCACAGACGATGCCTGCTTCGCGAGTCAGGCTTGCTTGGCGCGGTCCCACGCTCGGCGCTGATGCGCGCTGATGCAATACCACCTAGGTTCGGGCAGATGCCCATGCGGGCGCGGCTGCCGGGTACACCTTGGCGGTTGTGGCGACGTTCCGCACGGTCGCTGGGCAGTGCTCTGGTCTATCGATTCACACGGCGGTCTCATGAAGATCGTGGCTGCAGCGGTTGTCGGTGCGATATCGCTCCTACCCACGAGCGGCGCTTTGGCACAGGGCGGCGACATGATGAACGGCAACATGTGAGGCGGCGGCTGGATGGGAGTCGGATACGGCGGCTGGTAGGTGCCCGTACTTCACCGCGCTAGTCCATCGGGCCGGGTACGTCGCGATCGAGCAGCGCATTGCGTTTCTCGTACTCCTCAGGCGTGATCTCCCCGTTGGCCAAGCGCCGCTGCAGCACCTCATGCGGCGTCTGGCGCCGCCCCCGCTCCCAGGGGCGGCCCCAGGCAAAGAACAAGAGCGCGCCGATCAGGAGGGCCCCGAAGATCCACCACGCTCCGTGCATGCCGCCCATGCCGAACCCGCCGTCGTAGTACATGTGCATCGCCTACAAGCAGCCGTGCGCGACCTTCTACTTTGCAGCGGGCGCGAATTGCATACGGTCCATCATCATCTGCATCATGGACTGCATCATGTCCATGCGCTGCTCCAACTTGCTGTCAGGCCCGGCCATGTGGCCCGACGTGCCTGGCATGGTGCCGGAACCCATCTGGCCCATCATGGCCATGCCGCCGTGCATCAGTTTCATCTGCTCGGCCATCAGGGCGTTGCGCTCCTCGGGTGTCTTGGCGGCCAGCATTTTGTCGTGCATCTGTTGCATCGTCTGCATCTGTTCGGCATAGCCCGGCATGGCGCCCGTGCCGCCCATTCCCATGCCTGGATTGGCTGGCTTTGCCTGAGCGATCTGAACCGCATCGGCGCTTGCCGGATGGTGACTGTCATGCGAATCCGGCGTGGCTGCCTGGCCTGCAAGTGGGATCGAGATTGCAGCGATCAAAGCATAGATAGATTTCATGCGTGTGTATGTCATTTCGGGCTCCTGGTTGACGGGATGCGCTCGCATTCTTCATGCTGGCAGCGGCCTACATGGTGGTCGGGTTTCGCTGAATCGGCTCGTATCTTGACCGGTTGCCACCGACAGGCAGATGACCGCCGCATTACATCGATGTTGTCTGGCCGTCAGGTTCCTCGTGATCGGCAGGCGGTGTTCGTCCAGCCGCCACCGCGATGTGATTTGCCGGACCACAGCCGCGCCGACGCCGGCTACTTCTTCGCCGTCAAATCCTTGTCCGTTTGCGCAAACGGCGTGAAGCGCGCCTGCTCCGGTGTCTTGCCGGGCAGCGTGATCGACAACACGACCTTCGTGTCCGGCGTGGATGCGTACTTTGCGACGCCCTTCAAACGGTTGTCGCCGTCTGGCTGCAGCGTGGCGGTTGCCTTGCCCGACGCGCCGAGCAACGTGGCGGTCCCGGCTACGCCGGCGCTCGCGATCTTCGTCCCGGCATGGTCGGTCAGATAGACGATGACCGGATTGTCCTTCGCCGCCTTGCTGTCCTTCACGAGCACGAGTTCGTAGTGATACATGCCCGCCATGCGCAACTGGCCGCCGTGTGGCGCGGCGGTCGCATCGAGCGTTG
>JBDTSN010000542.1:0-2563 GCA_039931145.1 Burkholderiales bacterium
TTGATAGGCGGGTAACGACTTCGCGCCGCTGGGCGATCCCTTCGTCATGTGCAACGGCTCCCCCGATTGGCCTCTATGTCCGATGCAGTGTAGCGCCGCGATGCCGCACGAGCCTGACGGCACCGCCCGCAATCGCGGCGCGCGAATGACAAGCAGCGAATGACGGCACAATCGCGCCGGTTGAGGGGCGGAACGCCATCGCGCGCGTCGCCGTCCGTTCACTCAAACCGCTGTGCAAGCACCCCGGAGACCGTGCATGACCTTCCTCGCGATCGATATCGGCAACACCCGGCTGAAGTGGGCGCAATACGCCGCGCCGCAGTCGGGCGCGGTGCTGCTTGCGCACGGCGCGGTGTTCCTGGAAACAATCGACCGGCTTGCCGACAACGAGTGGAAGGCGCTTGCCGCACCCGGCAGCATGCTCGGCTGCATCGTCGCCGGCGAGGCGATCCGCCGACGCGTCGAGGAGCAACTCGAGCTCTGGGATATTGCCCCGCGCTGGGTCGTCCCGGCTGCGCAGGCGGGCGGCGTGACGAATGGCTACGACTACCCGAGCCGGCTCGGCGCGGACCGCTGGACGGCGCTTATCGGCGCACGACATCACGTGCTGAGCCAGGGCGCAGCGCGGCCGGCGCTCGTCGTGATGGTCGGTACGGCGGTGACGGTCGATGCGCTCGATACCGAAGGGCGTTTCCTCGGTGGCCTGATCCTGCCCGGCTTCGGGCTCATGCTGCGCGCGTTAGAGATGGGCACGGCGGGCCTGAAGGCGCCGACCGGCGAGGCGGTGGACTTCCCGACCAACACAAGTGATGCCTTGATGAGCGGCGGCGCACACGCGATCGCAGGCGCCGTTGAACGTATGCACCGCCGGTTGCGGGAACGCACCGGCATCGAGCCGGCGCTGCTGATGAGCGGCGGCGCGGCCGTCAAGCTCGAGCCGATTCTCGAACTTCCTTTCGAGACCGTCGAGATGCTGATCTTCGAGGGCCTGCTCGTGTTACAGTCAAGGCGGCTTGCGCTGTGATGCTTCGTCGCCCGGCTGCGGCGCCTCGCTCTCGATGATCCGGCGCAACGCCGCCACGTCGGCGCGCACTGCCTTCATCTCGCGATGCAGGTCGGCGAGGATCTCGCGCTCGACCCGCTGCCCCTGTGTCTCGACCCACATCGCCGCGATCGCTGCGGTGACGATCGACAGCACACCGTAGCCGAGCAAGACAACGAAAACCGAGAAGATCTTCGACGCCGGCGTGGTCGGAACGATGTCGCCGTAGCCCACCGTCGCGGCCGTTGTGAAAGCAAGCCACAGGCCGTCGCCCAGGTTCTGCGTGCCCGGCTCCAGCCACCAGAACCCGAGGCCGCACAGGCCGAGAACCGATAACGCCGTCGCCAGCAGATACATCACGCTGCCGCGTGTCACAAAGTCGCGCAGCATCCAGATCATGCGCGCCAGAATGCCGACAGCAACAACAAGCCGCAGGCCGAGCGCTGGCTCCGACACGCTGCTCGGCGGCAGCAGGCCCGACAGCAGCAGCCCGACGACGAGCAACCATTGGGGCCAGCGCGCATGCTGGCGGCCAGCGTGCCGCGCCGCGAGGCGGCGGCTGCGCTGCAGTGCGACAGCGGTCGTGGCCGCAGCCAGCAGGTACAACGCTCCTGCGATGAGGACTGGCGCGGGCGAAATCAGTTCGAGGTAGAACGCCGGAATCGTCAGCAACAGGGCAGCCAGCACGAGCCAGCGAAGCGCACCTTCGGGCCGCGCGTTGTGGCGCGGGCCACTCGTTGCCGCGATGCCCGAGTCGTGCTTCATCGGGCAAGGCTAGCGTGGCGGTCTCGCGTCAGGCTTGACCGCACTCAAACTACAAGATGTAGCGCGACAAGTCCTCGTTCTTCGCCAGCTCACCGAGCTTTTCCTCTACCGCTGCGGCGTCGAGCCGAACGGTCTGGCCCGACAGCGCCGGCGCGTCGAAGCTCACCTCGTCGAGCAGCCGCTCCATCACCGTCGCGAGGCGGCGCGCGCCGATGTTCTCGGTGCGCTCGTTGACGTCGAAGGCGGTCTGCGCAAGGCGGCGGATCGCGTCGGGCGTGATCTCGAGCGTCACGCCCTCGGTTGCGAGCAGCGCGCGGTACTGCATCACGAGGCTCGCTTCGGTCTGCGTCAGGATCGCTTCGAAATCATCGACGCTCAGCGAGCCGAGCTCGACGCGGATCGGGAAGCGCCCCTGCAGCTCCGGGATCAGGTCGCTCGGCTTGGTGAGGTGGAACGCACCCGAGGCGATGAACAGCATGTGGTCGGTCTTGACCATGCCGTACTTGGTGGTCACGGTCGTGCCCTCGACCAGCGGCAGCAGGTCGCGCTGCACGCCCTGGCGCGAGACGTCGGCGCCCTGCGTCTCCGAGCGCGAGGCGACCTTGTCGATCTCGTCGATGAAGACGATGCCGTTCTGCTCGGCGTTGTGCAATGCCGCGGTCTTGACCTCGTCATCATTGACGAGCTTGGCTGCTTCTTCCTCGATCAGCAGCTTGTGCGCGTCGGCGATGCGCAGCTTGCGCACCTTCTTCTTCG
>JBDTSN010000543.1:0-2561 GCA_039931145.1 Burkholderiales bacterium
GCGACGAGCTTGGGCAGCGAAAACCACTGCGGCGCCGACCAGCCAAACTGCTGCGCGTATTCGAGCGCGAGGCCTTCGAACTTGAGCTGCTGGCCGATCGCGCGGTAGAGATCGAAACGCACGAGCCAAGTCTCGGCGTGTTGCGCGCGTTCGCCGCCCGGGCCGGTCAGGCGCGCCAGCGCCTGCTCGCACTGCTCGAAGTCGGCGTTCGCAAAGGCAATCACCGCCTCGTCGAGCTCGGGATCGTGCGCGACTTCGCTCGCCTCGACCGCGAACGGGCTGCCGAAGGCTGGCACGCCGGCCGAGGCGGCAGCGGGCGCGAGCGGCGACAGCCCGGGGCCCATCGTCGCAACCGAAGGCGAAAGCGGTCCGGCAGGACGCAGCCGTTCGGACGGATCGTCGGCAATGCGCCCGCCGATGCTCGGTCGTGAATCGAGCGCACCCTGCGCGCTGGGGGCGTACGGCATCGCCGCCGGCTGGGTTGGCGCGTTGTAGAAGTCGGTCGAGCGGCGCGCCGATGCGGCAAAGGCGTTGTTGTCGCCCACCATTTGCTGCTCGATTTCGTCGATCTTGGCCTTCACGCCGTGTTCGGCCTTCGCGCCGCTGTCGGGCAGGCGCGGCTCGGAATCATCGATGCGTGACGATGCGCCGCCAAGCGCTGCAAGTTGCTCGCTCGTCAGGCCCTCACGACGTACCTTGCGCAGCATGTCGAGTTCGCGCTTGCGCACGAAGTCGTTGCGCCGCTTGCGCTCGATCATCGCCTTCAGCTCGGATTTGGCGAGCTCGGTGTCGAGCCCCTCCTGCCCGGAGGCCGCCTTCGACCAATCGGTCGCAGGGTTGGCAACGAAGCGCGCGACCTTGCGGAAGAAACTCGTGTTGTCTTTCGGGTCCGACATGGCAGGTCCGCGCCTTAGCGCGCGCGCGCGAGAAGACTCATGATCCTGCGTGAGGTCGGGATTCGCGCGATGCGTCTCTGATCAGTCACCGAACATCTTCTGCTTGAGCTCGCGGCGTTGCTGGGCTTCGAGGGACAGTGTAGCCGTGGGTCTGGCGAGCAGGCGGCCAAGACCGATCGGCTCGCCGGTTTCGTCACAGAAACCGTAGTCGCCGGATTCGATACGCGCGAGGGACTGTGAGATCTTCTTCATCAGCTTGCGTTCGCGATCCCGGGTACGCAGTTCGAGCGCATGCTCTTCCTCGATCGTCGCGCGATCCGCCGGATCCGGCACGATGGAGGTGTCCTCGCGAAGGTTTTCGGTCGTCTGTCCTGCGTTGGACAGAAGGTCGTCCTTCAATTGCTGAAGCG
This sequence comes from Burkholderiales bacterium, assembly GCA_039931145.1. Classification (GTDB taxonomy): domain Bacteria; phylum Pseudomonadota; class Gammaproteobacteria; order Burkholderiales; family Burkholderiaceae_C; genus CAIKUF01. The sequence continues at coordinate 1,307 of JBDTSN010000543.1, forward strand.
TCGCGCGGAAGTAGTCGAGCTGCTTCTCGTTCATGTACTCGGCTTCCGGCATCGCGAGCAGCTCGGCCTCGCTCAGGTCGCGCCCGGCCTTGTTTTTCCAGGCGTTGACGAGCTTGGGGTCGTGCTTGTGGGGCTGACGCTCCCGGTCGACCTCCAGGTGGTTCATCTGGCGCGTCGGCGGACGCGGCGGCGCGAAACGGTCGGCAAATCGTGACGTTGGCACTGGCATCGGTGCGGGCGCAGCGTAGGCTGCCTGCGCCTTGGCGCTGGCCTTGCTCTTGGCGGAAGATGTCATTCGGGTCGGTGCGGGGGCAGGGGAGGGGGCGCTCTGGGGTTTGGGCGCAGCAGTCAATGGCATCACGGCTTCGGGTGTCGAAGGCCTGGCGGCAGCTGATGGCGTCGGCTTGGCGGCAACGACCGGGCTCGCCGCCTTTTTGGTCGCCACCTTCGCGACTGGGGCCGGTGCGGGCTTCTTCGACGCCACCGGTCTGGCGGGCGGCGTGCGTTGCGCGGTGCTCTTTGCCGGGCTCGCGTGTTTGACGGCTGTCGCCTTCTTCGCCGTGGTTGCGGGTTTGGTCTTGGGTGCCGGCTTGGCTGCGGCCTTCGCGGGAGCCTTGCGTGCCGGCGCGGCCGCGCTCGCTCGTTTCGCCGTTGTCTTCGTCACAGCAGTCTCCTTGCAACGCCTACGTCACGCTCGCCTCCGGGGCCGGGGTTTGCGGCGCCCGAAAATTCAGGCGCCGCGGATTGTAGCCACGTCCACGCGCCGATGAACGCTTGAAAAGCGTCAAACAAGACATTGCTCAAGCCCTTGGAGGAATATGTCCCGCGGCAAGTCGATGCCGATGAAGACGAGCTTGCTGTTCTTCTTCTCGCCCGCGCCCCAGGCGGGCCCGAGGTCGCTGCCCATCAACTGGTGAACGCCCTGGAAGACAACCTTGCGTTCGGTGCCCTTCATGTAGAGCACGCCCTTGTAGCGCAGCAGCCGCGGCCCGTAGACCTGCACGATCGAGCCGAGGAAGTCTTCGAGCTTTGCAGGATTGAAGGCGCGGTTCGAGCGAAAGACGAAAGACTTCACGTCGTCATCGTGGTGATGATGGTGCGGATGGTCGCAGTGCTCGCCGTGCTCGTGGTCGTGATCGTGGTGGCCGTGCCCCGCATGCGTGTCGGCGTCGAGGAACTCGGGGTCGATCTCGAGCTTGGCGTTCAGGTTGAAGCCCTTCAGGTCGAACACCTCGGCGATCGGCACCTCGCCGAA
>JBDTSN010000544.1:0-2559 GCA_039931145.1 Burkholderiales bacterium
CCCGGTCAACTGCTTCTACCGCACCGACGAGGGCGTGGTGCTGCACGACAAGGACATCTGCATCGGCTGCGGCTACTGCTCGTATGCCTGCCCGTTCGGCGCACCGCAGTTTCCGAGCAACGGCACCTTCGGCCTGCGCGGCAAGATGGACAAGTGCACTTTCTGCGCCGGCGGGCCGGAGGCCAACGGCAGCGAAGCCGAGTTCGAGAAGTACGGTCGCAATCGGCTTGCCGAGGGCAAGCTGCCGCTGTGCGCTGAGGTTTGCTCGACCAAGGCGCTGCTGGGCGGCGATGGCGATGTCATCGCCGACATTCTGCGCATGCGCGTCGTCAATCGCGGCACGGGCAGCGAAGTCTGGGGCTGGGGCACGGCCTACGGCCGGCCTTCGGCGCCTGCCGCGGCGACACCTTCGAGCGGAGGGAAGAAGTGATGATCAAGCGCCTCACGATCGCCGGGATCGCGCTGCTGGCTCTGGCTGCGCTCGCCGGTTGCGAGAAGGATCAGAGCAATGTCGCGACGTCCAAGCTGGCGAGCCAGCCGGCGTGGGATGCCGCAACCGATCCGTTCGTTGTCCCCGGGTGGACTTCCGGGGACCAGGCAAGCTGGCTGGCGCAACTCAATGCGCGGACATTGAACCAGAACGAGTACCTGCGCATTCGCTGACGCGTGATGCCCCTTCGCCGCCCCACAGCAGGAGACAGCATGAGCCTGAGGATTGCAAACACGCTTGGCCGGGCCGCGGCGGTGGCCGTGCTTGCGCTGACGCTGGCCCATGCGGCTGGCGCCCAGCAAGCCCCCACTGATGCTGCGACGCAAGCCGGCCCGCCTCCCGGATTCGTCGTGCCGGCGGACCCCAAGCCGGACGACACGAACGCGCAGCGCGCCAAGAGCCAACCCGGCAACAACGCGCCGATGTGGCGCGCGGTGCGCGATGCGGGCAACGCGGCCGGCATCACGCAGGTTGAAGGCATCGAAGCGGCGACGCTGATCCAGAGTTTCACCCGATACCCGGGATCGCTCTACACGACGGCTGGCGAAGCCTGGCGCCAGACGCGCAACAACTGGATCATTCCCTACGGCGGCGCCTTGCTGCTGCTCGTGGTGGTGTCGATCGGCGTTTTCTACTGGCGTGTCGGCGCGATCGGCGGACATGTGCCGGAGACCGGTCGCGTCATCGAGCGCTTTACTGCCTTCGAGCGCACCACGCATTGGGCGAACGCGATTGCGTTCACGGTGCTCGCGATCTCCGGCATCGTGATCGCATGGGGTCAGTTCTTTCTGCTGCCGGTGATCGGCGCCACGCTTTTCGGGTGGCTCACGTACGCGCTGAAGACGGCACACAATTTCGCCGGCCCGATCTTCGCCGTCACGCTTGTCTTCATCATCTTTACCTTCGTGCGCGACAACCTGCCGCGTTCGGGCGACTTGACGTGGCTCGTGAAGTTCGGCGGCATGCTGGACAAGCGCGAGGTGCCGTCGCATCGTTTCAACGCAGGCGAGAAGATCGTCTTCTGGGTCGGCGTCATTCTTCTCGGCCTGATCGTCGTGGGCGCCGGGCTGGTGCTCGACCAGGTGGTCCCGGGCATGGAATACACGCGCGCCACGATGCAGATCGCGAACATGGTGCACGGCATCGCCGCTGCGCTCATGATGGTCCTCTTTGCCGGCCACATCTACCTCGGCACGATCGGCATGAAGGGCGCCTTGAAGGGCATGAGTACAGGCTACGTCGACGAAGGCTGGGCGAAGGAACACCACGAACTCTGGTACGACGACATCAAGGCCGGCAAGATCCCGGCGCAGCGTACGCCCGATGCGCCGTTGCCGGCGCCCGTCGTGAAGCCGGTGCGCCAGCACTGATCGCAGAAGGATCGACATCATGAAGCGCTCCACATTCGCCCTTATCGGCCTCCCGCTTGCCTTTGTGCTGGCTAGCAGCGCGTTCGCCAAGCTCCCGCCAGCGAGCGATGAAGCGAAGGCGAAGGCGGAAGAGGCTGCGGCCAAGTCGGCCTGGAGCGGCAAGGTCGCCGCCTTTCAGACTTGCCAGGCGCAGGAAAGGCTGGCGGCGCGCTATCTGGCCGAGATGAAACACGGCGGCAAGGAGATCGGCTCTTCGGTACCGACGCCACCGTGCACCGATCCGGGGTCGTATGTAGCGCCCGCGGCGCAGCGCCCGCTCGAGGCGGCGGGCGCGCATTCTCCCGCGGCCACCGCATTGGTACCGCCGAACTCGACATCGACCGCCGCCGAGATCGCCGGGACGGCGAAGAAGTAGCGGACGCTGCCAGGTGGGGCGCGCAACGAATCGACGTCACTCGGGCGTTCGGCAAGTCTGTGCGGCCCGCGACGGGCGCCTGGCACCTCCGGTGTCGGATACTCTGTGTCGATGCCGACCGACCTGCGCCTGACCCAGACCAGCGCACCACTCACGCGTGAGGTCCAGGTGCGCGACGAGTTCGGTGCGACGCGAAACATCACGATTCCCGCCGAGCGCCCGCTGACAATCTTCGTCGACAAGCGCGAGCTCGTCACCCTGATGACGCTCGGCGCGGCGCCCGA
>JBDTSN010000545.1:0-2552 GCA_039931145.1 Burkholderiales bacterium
CGTGAGCGCGTGATGGACGCCTTCTTTGGCGCCTGGAAGACCTACGAGCGCACGGTCGGCACGCTGCTGTTGTCGCAGCTCAAGCAGGACAAGACTTATGCCGAGGTGCGCAAGTACCCCGATTCGATCAGCCGTGCGCTCGATGGCGACAACATGCCGGTTGCGGTGATCGACTCCCTGATTGCGCAGACCAACGCGAACCTGCCGACACTTCACCGCTATTTCAAGCTGCGCGCGAAGCTGCTCGGTGTCGAGAAAATGAGCTACTACGATGTCTATCCGCCGATCGTCAGCGGCGACTATAAGTTTCCGCTCGCGCAGGGCAAGGCGCTGACGCTGGAAGCAGTCGCGCCGCTCGGCGCTGACTATGTCGCAACGCTCGGCAAGGCGTTCGATTCGCGCTGGATGGACGCCTACCCACGACCACACAAGATGTCGGGCGCGCACATGGCAGGCTACGCCTACGACGTGCATCCGTATGTGCTGATGAACTACATGGACGACTACGAATCGCTGACGACGCTTGCGCACGAGTGGGGGCACGCGATGCATTCGGTGCTCACGGACCGCGCCCAGCCGTTCGTCACGTCGGACTACGCGACCTTCGTCGCCGAAATCGCCTCGACCTTCAACGAAGAACTGCTGCTCGCACGCATGCTCAAGACGGCCAAGACCGACGACGAGCGCCTGTTCTACCTCGGCAATGCGCTCGAGGGTCTGCGTGCGACCTTCTTCCGCCAGGCGATGTTTGCCGAGTTCGAGCGCCAGATCCACGCCCGTGTCGACAAGGGCGAGCCGCTCACCGGAGAGGACATGACCGCAGCTTACTGCGACCTGCTCAAGCGCTATCACGGCACGGCCGAAGGCGTGGTTGCGATCAAGCCCGAGTACTGCGTCGAATGGGCCTACGTCCCGCACTTCTACATGCCGTTCTATGTCTACCAGTACGCAACTTCGATCGCTGCGAGTTCGCTCTTTGCGCAGCAGGTCGAGGCCGGCGACAAGGGGGCGCTCGAACGCTATCTGGCGCTCTTGAGCGCGGGCGGCTCAGGCTATCCATACGAGCTCGTGAAGGCGGCCGGTGTCGATCTCGCGACACCCGCGCCGTACGCGGCGCTCGTCACGCACATGAACCGCATCATGGACGAGATCGAAGCGATCCTCGCGCGGCGGCGCTGAGGCGCCCGCGCGTCAGTTCATCGCCAGCGGTGAAGTCCGGGCTGGCGGCGCGAAGGCGCGGTCGATGTCCTCCAGCGCACCGGCGTCGAGGTTCAGTTCGGCGGCGGCGAGGTTGTCGCGCAGATGGGCGGCGCTGACCGCTTTCGGGATCGCGACGACGCCCGCGCCGCGCAGCACCCAGGCAAGCGCCACTTGCGCCGCACTCGCGCCGAGCCGGTTGCCGATCGCTGCGAGCACGCCGTGACGCGCGAGCGCGGCCTGGTCGATCGGGCTGTAGGCCATCAGGGGTATCTGCTGTTGGCGCTGCCACGGCAGCAGGTCGAATTCGATGCCGCGCTGCGACGCCGAATACCAGACCTGGTTCGCGGCGCAGTGCATGCCGCCCACTTCACCGTGCAGCGTCTTCATCCCTGCCAGATCGAAGTTGCTGACGCCCCAGCGCACGATTCGGCCCTGTGATTGCAGCGCCTCGAAAGCCTCGATGGTCTGCGCGAGCGGATGCGAACCCGGCCAGTGCAGCAGGTAGAGGTCGAGCCGGTCGAGCCCGAGGCGCGCCAGACTACGCTCGCAGGCCGCGGCGGTGCCACGGCGCGACGCGTTGTGCGGATAGACCTTGCTGACGATGAAAATCTCGTCGCGCGTCACGTCGCCCGCCGCGATGGCGCCGCGCAGCGCTTCACCGAGGACATTTTCGGCGCCGCCTTCGCCGTACATCTCGGCGGTGTCGAACAATCGGTAGCCAAGCTCGATCGCGGTTCGCAGCGCCGCCACCTCGGCCTTGCGTGCCGACTCCGCCTCGCCGAGCCGCCAGGTGCCCAAGCCAAGTGTGGGCATAGTGCTGCCGCCCGGCAGTGTCACGAGCTTCATCGTGCGCTCCTCAATTTCGATGCGCGATCGTATTGCAACACCGCAACGACGCCAGCTGGCGTGGCGATCTCCGGTCGCGCGCCGATTCGGCGGCGCGGCGAGAATACGGGCCTCGCTTCCCTCACGAGCCGCCCATGAGCACGACGCCCGCCTACGACCAACTCGCCGCGACCCAGTTGCGGCTGCATCACTTCGGCCACCTCGGCTCGATCACGCACTGGGACCAGGAGACTCAGATGCCGGCCAAGGGCAGCGAGGCACGTGCCGCTGCGCTTGCCGAGCTCGCGGCGCTGATGCACCGGATGCAAACCGAGCCCGATCTGCGCGACCGCATCGAGCGCGCCGGGCAGGAGCCGCTCGATGCATTGCAGCGCGCCAACCTGCGCGAGATCGACCGCGGCTGGCGCCAGGCGAATGCGCTGCCCGAGTCGCTCGTGCAGGCGAGCTCGCTCGCCACGCTGCGTTGCGAACATGCCTGGCGCAGCCAGCGTCCGGCGAACGACTGG
>JBDTSN010000546.1:0-2549 GCA_039931145.1 Burkholderiales bacterium
TCTGGGTCGCCCGGATGATCATGATGACGACGCATTTCACCGGCAAGGTGCCGTTCCACCACGTCTACATCCACGGTCTGGTGCGCGACGCGCAGGGCCACAAGATGAGCAAGGCCGAAGGCAACGTGCTCGACCCGGTCGATCTGATCGACGGCATCGCCCTCGCGCCGCTGCTGGACAAGCGCAGCACCGGGCTGCGCCGCCCCGAGACGGCGCCGCGCGTGCGCAAGGACACCGAGCGCGAGTTTCCCGACGGCATTCCGGCCTTCGGCGCCGACGCGCTGCGCCTGACGTTCGCATCGCTCGCGAGCCTGGGCCGCAACATCGCCTTCGACACCAAGCGCTGCGAGGGCTATCGCAACTTCTGCAACAAGCTCTGGAACGCGACGCGCTTCGTGCTGATGCACTGCCCGCCGGAGTCTGCCGTTGCGACCGCTGCCTATGCGCCCGGCGAGCCGCTCGCCGACGAGATGAGCCTGTCGCACGCCGACCGCTGGATCGTCGGCGAGTTGCAGCGCGTCGAGGCGGCGGTCGAGAAAGGCTTTGCCGAGTACCGCCTCGACAACGTCGCGAACGCGATCTATGCCTTCGTCTGGGACGAGTACTGCGACTGGTACCTCGAGATCGCGAAGTCGCAGTTGCAGACCGGCGCCGCACCCGACTTGCGGGCAACGCGCGCGACGCTGCTGCGCGTGCTCGAAGCAGTGCTGCGCCTGCTGCACCCGATTGCGCCCTTCATCAGCGCCGAGTTGTGGGAGACGGTCGCCGTCGCTGCGGGCCGCAAGGCACAGGGGAGCACCGATTCGATCGTCGTCGCGCCCTATCCGCGGGCGCAGCCCGACCGTATCGACCCGGCAGCGGACGCCTGGATCGCGCAGTTGAAGGGCATGGTCGGCGCGTGTCGCGCGTTGCGCAGCGAGATGGGGCTCGCACCGGGCGCACGCGTGCCGCTGTGCGTGCACGGCGAGGCCGCGTTCGTGGCCCAGGCGTCGCCGCTGCTGAAGGCGCTAGCGCGCTTGTCCGAGGTGAAGCTCTTCACCGACGAGGCGGCCTACGCGCAGGCGACGCACAGCACGCCGGTCGTGATGCACGGCGCAGCGCGGCTTGCGCTGCAGGTCGAGATCGATATCGACGCCGAGCGCGAGCGACTGGCAAAGGAGATCGCGCGCCTCGAGGGCGAAGTCGCGAAGGCCGAAGCCAAGCTCGCGAATGCCGGCTTCGTCGGTCGCGCGCCGGCGCATGTCGTGGATCAGGAACGTCAGCGCGTGGCGGAATTCACTGCGCAGGTCGAGCGCCTGCGGGATCAGACCGCGCGCCTCGGCCGGCCGGCCTGAGGGCCCAGCTACCCGGTGGAGGCGGTGGCGAGAATCTGATCGATGCGCTTTGCCACGGCCCAGGCGCTGCGCAGATGCGAATCGCCGGTGGTGCTTGCAACCCGCGGCGAGACCTGAAGCGAGTCGATGCCGTGCAGCGGCCTGCCGGCCTCCAGCATGCCGGGCTCGACGCTGTCGAGCCAGACGGCAGAGATGCGCTCATTGGCGAGTGCGTCGGCCAACGCAACCTCCTCGAACAGCGCCGAATGGGCGATGCTGACGATCACCTGGCGCGGCTTGCAATGCGGCAGGAAGCGCTCACCGAGCAGGCCGCGATAGCGATTGAAATAGGGCAGCAGGACGCAAACGACGTCCGACTCCTCGAGCAGTTCACGCAAGCCCAGCGGTGCGATGCGCCAGCGTTCCCACACTTCGTCGGTCGCGTGGCGGGCCGGATCGTAGCCGACCATCCGCACATCGAAGCCCGCCAAAAGCTGCGCCATCGAGCGCGCTGCCGCAGACATGCCGACCACGCCAACGGTGCTGCCACTGAGCTCTCGCCCTGCCAGGTTGCCGTCGGCACCGATCACCGGAAAACGCCTGAGCAGCGACAGCATGGCGTGGATCATGAACTCGGCCTCGGCCTGCGCGGTGGCGGTCAGGCTGCGGACGACCTCGACACCGGCACGCACGCAGGCGTCCAGGTCGATGTTCTCCGCCCCGGCGCTGACGCGGCCCACGGCGCGCAACATCGGCGCCTGTTGCAGTGTCAGCGCATCAAGCGCCAGCGCCGGCGGGATGACGACCGCGCGCACGTCGTACAGCCCTTGGCGAAAGGCTCGCGGGTCGCGTGCCAGGTGCGGCGCATAGCGCACGGAATGGCGCATCTCCAGCCAGCTGATGACCTCGGGCTCGAGCGATTCGGCGATCAACAAGTCCATGCGGTGCGGGGAAAGGCAGGGACGTGACGCTGCATGGGGCATGCCACAATCATCCGAACTCTCACTCGAAATTGTAAGTAAATGTTAATCAACAAGGCCATCTTTCCCGTCGCCGGACTTGGCACCCGCTTTCTGCCCGCTACCAAGGCGCAACCCAAGGAGATGCTGCCGGTGGTGGACAAACCGCTGATCCAGTACGCCGTCGAGGAAGCGTATGCCGCCGGCGTACGCGAAATGATTTTCGTGACGGGCCGCCACAAGCGCCCCATCGAGGATCACTTTGACATGACTTTCG
>JBDTSN010000547.1:0-2534 GCA_039931145.1 Burkholderiales bacterium
CATCGAGATCCCGGACGCGCCGGGCAAGTACTTCTACGTCTGGCTCGATGCGCCGATCGGCTACCTTGCGTCGCTGAAGAATCACTTCGACAGTGGCGGCGCGCGCGCGCTCGGCGAGCCGCGATCGTTCGACGACTTCATGGCCGACCCGGCAACCGAGCAGGTCCACTTCATCGGCAAGGACATCATCTACTTCCACACGCTGTTCTGGCCGGCGATGCTGCATTTCAGTGGCAGGAAGACACCGACCAACGTCTTCGTCCACGGCTTCATCACTGTGAAGGACGAGAAGATGAGCAAGAGCCGGGGCACCGGCATCTCGCCGTTGCGCTACCTCGAGATCGGCATGAACGCCGAATGGCTGCGCTACTACATCGCCGCCAAGCTCAACGCCAGGGTCGAGGACATCGACTTCAACCCCGACGATTTCGTTGCCCGCGTGAACGCAGACCTGATCGGCAAGTACGTCAATATCGCAAGCCGCGCCGCGGGCTTTCTCGCCAAGCGCTTCGGCGGGAAGCTCTCGGGCGACGTCGGCGTCGAGGGCCGCACGCTTCTCGACGCGCTGCGCGGCCACGCACCGCAGATCGCCGAACTCTACGAAGAGCGCGAGTTCGGCAAGGCGCTGCGCGAGGTGATGCTGCTCGCAGACCGGGTGAATGAATACGTCGATCGCAACAAGCCGTGGGAGATCGCGAAGCGCGTGGGCGAAGACGCCGTGCTGCACGACGTGTGCAGCGTCTGCATCGAGGCCTTCCGCCTGTTGACGATCTACCTCAAGCCAGTGCTGCCGGCCGTCGCGGCCCAGGTCGAGGCCTTCCTGCACGTCGAGCCGCTCACCTTCGCCCATGCGGCACACGCGCTCGGCGCGCATCAGATCGGCGAGTACCGGCACCTGATGCAGCGCGTCGACCCAGCCCTGCTCGACGAACTTCTCACCCCGCCTGCGCCCCCTGCGCTGCTGCCGGGCGGCGAAGCGGTCGCGCACGAGATCGGCATCGCCGACTTCGCGAAGATCGACCTGCGCGTCGCGAGGATCGTCGCCGCCGAACGCGTCGAGGGGTCGACCAAACTGCTGCGCCTGACGCTCGATATCGGCGAGGCGAAGGCGCGCAACGTCTTCAGCGGCATCGCAGCCAGCTTCGCGCCCGAGGATCTGGTCGGCAGGCTGACGGTAATGGTCGCGAACCTCGCGCCGCGCAAGATGAAGTTCGGCTTGAGCGAAGGGATGGTGCTTGCTGCGTCGCACGCCGACGAGAAGGCGCAGCCGGGGCTCTACCTGCTCGATCTGGGGCCCGACGCCGCGCCCGGCTTGCGCGTGCGCTGACGCGCGAAAGCCGCTCGCCGCACTTCGCCGCCGCACTTCGCCGCCGCACTTCGCCGCCGCGGTTCATCGCGGTGTTCGACACGCCACTTCGGCGCTGCCCGATGCCCGCGCTTGCTGCGCCGCGGCCCGCCCTGTAGCATCCGGATGCAACACACATCGCATTAACATATGATGCACACATGGAGCTGAAGACCGCCCGCTTGACGTTGCTGATCGATCCGGCCAAGAAGCTCGCCTTCGAGCGCTTGTGCGCAACGCAGGACCTGACACCTTCGCAAGTGGTACGCCAATTGATCCGCGACTATCTGGCGGCACACGACACGAGCTATATCCCTAGCGGCATCGAGCGCGCTACGCCAGCTATAGCGAAGCCTGCGAGACCCGCAACAGCGGCGTCCTCCCCTGGCCAGGCCCCACAACGGCGCACACGGCGGTGACAAACCTCGCGGACTGGCTGCCCCTCGACGGCATGCTGGTCGTCCTGGCGGCGTGGATCGCGATCGGGCTCGCGGGCATCGCCGCGCTGCGGCGCCTGGCCTTTGTCGCCCGCGTCTTGTTCCCGCTCGGCGGCGTGCTCGGCCTCGTGCTCGCCGCGCTCGCGCTCGTGGCGATCTTCGACGACGCACAGGTCGCGGTGCTGCCGCTCGGCTTGCCCGCGCTGCCGTTTCACCTGCGGCTCGACGCCTTGTCAGCCTACTTCCTATTCGTCATTGGCGCCGTCTCGGCAGGAGTCTCAGCGTTCGCCGCTGGCTACTTCCGCAAGGGGGAAGGCACGCCGCCGGGTTTGCTGTGCCTCGAGTACCACGTCTTTCTCGCAAGCATGGTGCTCGTCGTCCTCGCCGACGACGCCTACATGTTCATGGTGATGTGGGAGACGATGGCGCTCTCGTCTTACTTCCTCGTCACCGCGAACCACCGCATTGCCGAGGTGCGCAGCGCCGGCTACCTCTACCTGACGCTCGCACACATCGGTGCAATCGCAATCCTGCTTGCTTTTGGCGTGCTGCAGGCGCAGACCGGCGACTACACCTTCGCCAACATGCGCGCGCAGTCGCTCACGCCGTTCTGGGGCGCGATCGGGTTCGGCCTCGCCCTGCTCGGCTTCGGCGCGAAGGCCGGCCTCGTGCCGCTGCACGTCTGGCTGCCCGAGGCGCATCCGGCGGCGCCTTCGCCCGTCTCCGCGCTGATGAGCGCGGTGATGCTGAAG
>JBDTSN010000548.1:0-2530 GCA_039931145.1 Burkholderiales bacterium
CGACGATCGTGCCGCCGGGCTTGAGCTTGCCGCTCTTCTCGGCATCCTCGATCATCGCGAGGCCGATGCGGTCCTTGATCGAGCCGCCGGGATTGTCCCGCTCGGACTTGATCCACACCTCGGAGGCGCCGAAAAGGCGGTTGATGCGGATGTGCGGCGTGTTGCCGATGGTGTCGAGGACGTTTTTGGCTTTCATCGGGGGCTCTGGTTTCGGCGGAGTTGACGGGATCGGCGATTGTAGGCGCGGTGACCTGGCAGGGCAGGATTTATCGCGTGATCGAGGCGCTACTCGACGAACAGCGTCGCCGGAGCCTCCAGGTACGCGCGCAGCCCCTGCACGAACGTCGCCGCCCTCAGCCCGTCGACGATGCGGTGATCGAAGGACGAGGAGAGATTCATGATGCTCCGCACCACGACCTGCCCGTCGCGTACGACCGGACGCTCGACCACCTTGTTCACGCCGACGATCGCGACCTCGGGATAGTTGATCACCGGCGTCGTGACGATGCCGCCGAGCGCGCCGAGGCTGGTGATGGTGATGGTCGAGCCGGAGAGCTCCTCGCGCGCCGCCTTGCCGGTGCGCGCCGCTTCGGCCAGCCGCGCGATTTCCGCCGCGCAGGACCACAAATCGCGCGCCTCGGCATGGCGCAGCACCGGCACCATGAGCCCGCCCTCGGTCTGGGTCGCGATGCCCATGTGCACCGCGCCGTAGCGCGTGAGCACGCTGCCCTCGTCGTCGTAGCGCGCGTTGATCTGCGGGAATTCGCGCAGGGCCAGCACCATCGCGCGCACCAGGAACGGCAGCACGGTCAGGCGCCCGCGCTCGGCCTCCCGGGATTCGTTCAGCCGCGCGCGCAGCACTTCGAGTTCGGTGACGTCGACTTCCTCGACATAGGTGAAGTGCGGGATGCGGCGCTTGGACTCCTGCATGTTCTGCGCGATCTTGCGCCGCAGGCCGATCACCGGCACCGCTTCTTCCTGATGTCGTTCGGCATACGCAGCGCCAGCTGTGCTCGCGGCGTGGCCCGAGACCACTTGCTTCGCGGCATACGCATCGAGGTCCGCGTGCGTGATGCGCCCGGCCGTTGCGCTGCCGGATACATAGCGAAGTTCGATGCCCATGTCCCATGCGCGCCGGCGCACCGCGGGCGAGGCGATCGGCCTGTCGCCGGCTTGGCGCAGTGCCGGCGCCGGGGACGCAGCCAGCGCAGCGGACTTAGGCGCGGGAACACGCGCGGGCGCCGGGTACGCCGCGGGCGGCGCGGCGGCCGGTGTCGGCGTCGCTTTCTCGGCTGGCGCCGCAGTTGCGGCGACCGGCGGCGCTGCGTTCACAGCAGCCGCGGATATGGCGTCGGCGTTTCCCGCACCTTCGACTTCGATGCGTATCAGCTCCGAGCCTACCGCCATCACCTGGCCCGGCGTGCCGCCGAGCGCGATCACCTTGCCGCTCACCGGCGACGGGATCTCGACCGTTGCCTTGTCGGTCATCACGTCGGCGAGCGCCTGGTCTTCGCTCACGCTGTCGCCGGGATTGACATGCCAGGCCGCCAGTTCGACCTCGGCAATGCCCTCGCCGATGTCCGGCATTTTGATCACATGAATGCCCATCATGCCTCCGTAGGGCCGCGTCCCCTCTGGGGGCAGTGCAGCGGCGAAGCCGCAAACGTGGCGGTCGTCATATCATTTCTCCAGCACGCGCTTGAACGCCGCGCCGACGCGCGCCGGTCCGGGGAAATACTCCCACTCCTGGGCATGCGGATAGGGCGTGTCCCAGCCGGTCACGCGCTCGATCGGCGCTTCGAGGTGGTAGAAGCAGTGCTCCTGCATCAGCGCGACCAGCTCGGCGCCGAAGCCGCTGGTGCGCGTCGCCTCGTGCACGACCACGCAGCGCCCGGTCTTCTTCACCGACACGATCAGGGTATCCAGGTCCAGCGGCCAGATGCTGCGCAGGTCGATGATTTCGGCGTCGATGCCGGTCTCGCGCGCCGCCGCCTCCGCCACGAACACCATGCTGCCGTAGGCGATCACCGTCAGGTCGCTTCCCGGTCGGAACACCGAAGCCGACTCCAGCGGCACCGTGTAGTAGCCCTCGGGCACTTCGCCCAGCGGATGCTTGGACCAGGGCACCACGGGCTTGTCGTGGTGGCCGTCGAACGGCCCGTTATACAAACGCTTGGGTTCGAGGAAGATCACCGGGTCGTCGCACTCGATGGCCGCGATCAGCAAGCCCTTGGCATCGTAGGGATTGGACGGCATCACTGTGCGCAGGCCGCAGACATGGGTGAACAGCGCCTCGGGGCTCTGGCTGTGGGTCTGGCCGCCGTAAATGCCGCCGCCGCACGGCATCCGGATGGTGATCGGCGCGGTGAAATCACCCGCCGAGCGGTAACGCAAGCGCGCCGCCTCGCTGACGATCTGGTCAGAGGCCGGGTAGAAGTAGTCGGCGAATTGCACCTCGACCACCGGGCGCAGGCCGTAGGCGGCCATGCCGATGGCCGTACCGACGATGCCGCCCTCGGAGATCGGCGCG
>JBDTSN010000549.1:0-2529 GCA_039931145.1 Burkholderiales bacterium
TCGCCGGCCAGCGCGTCTCGGTCGTCAAGCACGCTCACCACGAGTTCGACATCGATCAGCCGGGCAAGGACTCGTGGCGCCATCGCCGGGCCGGCGCCTATGAGGTCGTGATCGCGTCGAGCCGGCGCCTGGCCAAGATTCGCGAGTACGCCGTCGAGGCGCGGCCCAATGTGCATCGCCTGCTCGCCGAGCTCGCCGCCTGCGACTGGGCACTCGTCGAGGGCTTCAAGCACGGCGATCTGCCGAAGATCGAGGTTTGGCGCGCCGCGAACGGCAAGCCGGCGCATTACCCCGACGATCCTTTCATCGTCGCGCTCGCGACCGACAGCCCGCTTCTGTTGCCTAAGCCCACGACGCTGCCGGTGCTCGATCTCAACAACCCGGACGTGATCGCCGAATTTCTGCTGCAATCGTCGCATCGCTATGAATACGTCGCCCCCGAAACCACTGCTGACACTCGATGAAGCGCTGACGCGGCTGCTCGCAGCGGTGCAGCCGCTCGGCGCGACCGAAACCGTCTCCACTTTCGACGCGCTCGGGCGCGTTCTCGCGGCCGACGTTGCTTCGCTGCTCGACGTGCCGCCAGCCGACAACACGTCGATGGACGGTTATGCCTTGCGCGCGGCCGATGTGCCGGCGGCGGGCACGGTGCTGCCGGTCAGCCAGCGGATTCCGGCAGGCGTCGTCGGCACCCCCTTGCAGGCTGGCAGCGCGGCGCGCATCTTTACCGGCGCGCAGGTGCCGGCCGGGGCCGATGCGGTCGTCATGCAAGAGCTTTGCGAAGTCGCGGGCGGTGGTGTGCGTATCAACACCGTGCCGGCGCCGGGGCAGTGGGTGCGGCGCCAGGGTGAGGACGTGCAGCGCGGCAGCGTTGTCCTTGCGCGCGGCGCGAAGCTCACGCCGCAGGCGCTGGGCCTCGCGGCGTCGGTCGGTGCGGCGACGCTCGAAGTCGCACGCCGGCCGCGCGTCGGCCTGATATCGACCGGCGACGAACTCGTGATGCCCGGTGAGCCACTGCGCCCGGGCGCGATCTACAACTCGAACCGCTTCACGCTGCGGGCGCTCGTAAAGGCTGCGGGCTGCGAGTGCGAAGACCTGGGCATCATCCCCGATTCGCTGGCCGCGACACGCGACGCGCTGCGCCGCGCTGCCGCGGGCTGCGACCTCGTCGTCAGCTGTGGCGGTGTCTCGGTCGGTGAAGAGGATCACTTGCGGCCGGCGGTGCAGGCCGAAGGCCGGCTCGACATGTGGCAGGTCGCGATCAAGCCCGGCAAGCCGCTCGCTTTCGGCGAACTGCGGCGTGGCGATGGGTCGAACGCCTGGTTCATCGGCCTGCCAGGCAATCCCGTGTCGAGCTTCATCACCTTTGTCCTCGCGGTCCGGCCGGTGCTGCTGCGATTGCAGGGCGGGCAGCCGCAGGCACCCGTCGCAATTGCTGCGCGCGCGGACTTCGACTGGATGAAACCCGACCGCCGGCGCGAATTCCTGCGCGTGCGGCGCAATGCCGGCGGCGGGTTGGATCTGTTCGCCAACCAGAGCTCCGGCGTGTTGACTTCCACCGTCTGGGGTGACGGTGTGATCGACAACCCGTCCGGCCAGGCGATCCGGCGCGGCGACGTGGTGCGCTATCTGCCTTTCGCGGAGCTTGTGTCGTGAACGCACAAACGACGATCCAGGTGCGCTACTTCGCATCGCTGCGCGAGGCACTTGGCGCGGGTGAGATTTTGCAGCTCCCCGGCGAGGCGACGGTGGGTGCGGTACGCGACGCGCTGATCGCGCGAAGTGGACGCCACACCGAGGTGCTCGCGCGCGGCCGGCCCGTTCGCACCGCGCTGAACCAGACGCTGTGCGACGAATCCGCGCACGTTCGCGATGGCGCGGAACTCGCGTTCTTCCCGCCCGTCACCGGCGGCTGAGAGCGCACGACGATGGCGGAGCGCGTCAGCATTCGGACGGAGGACTTCGACCTGTCGGGAGAAGTCGCTGCACTGCGCGCAGGAGACGGCGGCGTCGGCGCGGTTGTTGTTTTCGTCGGCACCGTGCGTGACCGCAGCGACGGCGCCGAGATCAGCGCGATGGAGCTCGAGCACTATCCGGGCATGACCGAGCGTGCAATCGACGCCATGATCGACGAGGCGGCTCGTCGCTTCGACATCCGCGCGGCGCGCGTCGTCCATCGCGTCGGAACGCTCGCGGCGCTCGATCAGATTGTGCTCGTCGTCGTCAGCTCGGCGAATCGGCGTGAAGCCTTCCAGGCTTGCGAGTTCCTGATGGACTACCTGAAGACGCAGGCGCCGTTCTGGAAGAAGGAGCAGGGCCCGGATGGCGCGCGCTGGGTTGATGCGCGCGTCGCCGACGATGCCGCGCTTGCGCGCTGGGGCATCAAGGCGGGCGGTAACGCGGCGCAGTAGGCCCCATACCCGCTTCCCCCAGCCCGGGGAAGGAGCAGGCCCCCATCCCGGCCTTCCCCCAGAGGGGCATAAGCGCTAACTTAAAATGAGGCATTCGGCTACACTCCAGTCCACCACG
>JBDTSN010000550.1:0-2529 GCA_039931145.1 Burkholderiales bacterium
TCGCCGCGACAAGCTTGCTGCCGTAGAGTTCGGCCGTCGCGAGAACAGGAACGGCAAGGTCCGTCGTGAACAAATCCTCGGCCGTGCCGACCAGCGAACGCGTCTCGACTGGAAGCACCGTGCCCCGAAAGACGTTGTTCACCTCGACCTTGACCTGCGCTGCGGTGTTGCTCACCACGAGCTTGACGTCATCCCCCTCGGCATTGGCGGGCAAGTGGGCGCGGTACCCCTTGCGCACGAGCGCGGCCTGTGCCGCGGTCAGTTCTTCGGCGATGGCCTGCAGCGCGGCTTGCCGGTTCTGGCCGTGGTCGACGAACACAAGGTCGATGTCGACCGACAGGCGCGGCATCTCCTGCACGAGCAGGTTCAGTGCGGTGCCGCCCTTCATCGCGAACCGGCCCGAGGCGAAGACAGTGGGAGCGATTGCGAGCAGCAGTCGAACGGTGTCGATGTAGTTCTGGTTCATGCTCGCCTCAGGTCCAGGCGCTCGCCGGATCGACCGACGGCGACCCAGCGCGCGCCGCCCCCGATGCGTTCGCTGTGTTTGCCGGCGAGCGGCGCCCACGGCAGCTTCATGTCGGACGCGAAGCTGGCAGCCATGCGGACGACCTTGATGCGCGTCGTGTGCATCAGCAACGTGTCGAGAACCTTCTCGCGCAGACCTTGCAGACTCTCGACCAACTCCCGCGTCTCCGTCAGCGACTGCACCTTGCCGACATCGCTGAACAGCTCCAGCATCGCGCGCTCGGGGACTGATACCAGGACCCGCGGGTCGCCGGCGGGCAGTGGCTGTAAGCCAAATGCCTTGGGCAATGTGTCGTCGAACAGTTGCGTGGCCTGGTAGCCCGCAGGGAAGCGTTGCGTGAACCAGTCGGGCAATCGCCTGGGCTGGTCGCCCCATAGGCTGAGATGTTCCCGGAACGCGATGTTCTGGCTCACGCCCCGCCACGCGAGCGCCGTCTTGCTGCCGACGTGAAGGCCTGGCGTCTGTGCCGACAGGAAGGCCAGGCCGCCGTCGCGCGTGAGCGTGTCGCCCGGCAGCATGTAGACGCCGCGCGCCAGATGCACTAGCCAGCCGCTGCGGGCCAGGGCTGAAGCACGAAACGCGCTGAGGCCGCGAGCTTGCAAGGAACTCGTGCTTAGAGGCTCACCCCTGGGCAGGCTTGCGAGAAGCTCTTTGAATGAAACAGGATGAGTAGTTGTTTCCACGCAGCAATTGTATGCAGTTTTCTATGCCGTTAGATCACATTTAGATGGAACACATCAATTACTTGATCCGTCAAGTCAACTGTGGCTGACAAATCATTCTTGACCGAGGGGCCCAGACCTCTTCCGATTCAGCCACCAAACGCGGTCAGATCGGCACTTCGCGCACCCCTGTCGATGACGAATTCGAGCTCGAAATCGTCGCGCTGAAGCCTCTGCCGAGGCCGCAACATTGGCGACATGCGCGTGTCGTCCAAGCCACCGACTCTCGATCTGGTTGCCCTGGGGAACCTCGACCAGCCGAGCCTGTTCGATACCAAACCCATGCCGACCGGCGAGCCCCTGATCGTCGCGATCGACCGGCTCGATGAGGACCCGAGCAACCCACGCACGGAATTCCCGCAGCAAGGCATCGACGAACTGGCGCAGGACATCGCCAAGCGCGGCATCCTGCAGCCCATCGTCGTCAGCGCTGCCGATGAACCCGGCCGGTACCGCGTTCGCTTTGGCAGCAATCGTTGGCGTGCCGCCAGACAGGCCGGCCTCACTGAAGTGCCGGTCGTCCTCGCAACACGAGCACATGATGCCTACGACCAGGTGGCCGAGAACCTGAAGCGGCACGGCCTGTCGGCGCTCGAACTGGCGAGGTTCATGCGGAGCCGGGCAGATGCAGGTGAGTCGAATGCCACGATCGCCAAACGGCTGGCGATCGACGAGACCACGGTGGCTCACCACCTGTCGCTGCTCACCTTGCCACCGCTGCTCGACACGGCACTGCTGACGGGTCGATGCAGGTCGCCGCGGACGCTGCACGAGTTGAGCAAGCTGCATGCGGATCAACCCAAGCGCGTGATCGAGTTGATGGCGGGCAGCCAGCCCATCACGCGTGGCGCAGTCGCCCGGCTCCGCGACACTGCACTTCCAGTTCCGGCGGCCATGAACGCGTCAACGCCGACGCCGCTACGTCCGGACCGCACGGCGCAGACGATGGCCCGTGCCAGCGGACTTTGCGATCGGCTGGATGCGGCGCTGCTTCGATTGAGCAGCAGCGTCGCGACAGCATCTCCCGATGACCTAGCGGCCCTTCGTCAGCGCGTTGTGGCGCTGGCTGGTCGACTGGGCGTCTGATGCGGCGCCTGCAGCAGCGAGATGCCACGTGGAACGCAGCTCGCGGCACCGGGTTACCATCGAACTGCGTGGCATGCACGAGCGATTGCGGGTGTTCGCGGCGGCGCGAGGCATGACGACGGCAGCGGTAGTGCGCAAGGCTCTGGTGCAGTTGTTCAATGATGCGTCGAGCGACGAATCTGGTCGCAACGAAAT
>JBDTSN010000551.1:0-2526 GCA_039931145.1 Burkholderiales bacterium
ATGCTTCCCTGCGCGAGGATTACCTCAGTCAGGTTCAAAGGGACTTTCTCAGTCGATCCGCGGTGACGGATCAACACCCCTAGCGAGAGCGGCGCGCATGGCGCCGCGGATCGATTATCTCTCAGCCCGCACGACGCTTTGGCTGTGCATCGGATCGAACTGTCTCAATCGAAATTCGGCGTCTCGACGCCGAGCACCTTGTGCAGCTTCGGGCTCGTCGTCGTGTACTGCAACAGCACGCGCTTGTCCGGGAAGATGTAGGGTGCCGCGCCGAAGGCGGCGAGCGCGGCTTCGTGGAAGCCGGAAAGGATCAGCTTCTTCTTGCCCGGATAGGTGTTCACGTCGCCAACCGCAAAGACGCCGGGAATGCTCGTCTCGAAGGTCGCGGTATTGACAACGATCTGCTTGCGCTCGAGCGCCAGGCCCCATCCGGCAATCGGCCCTAGCTTGGGCGTGAGGCCGAAGAAGACGAGCAGCACGTCGAGCGGCACGAGGCGCGTCACGGCGTCGCCGCCGGTCACCTTCAGAGCTGTGAGCTTGCCGTCCATCTCCTCGAAGCCGCTTGCCTGGCCGACCATGAACTGCATCTCGTAGGCGTCGCACAACTCCTTCATGCGTGCAACCGCCGCCGGCGCGGCGCGAAATCCGTCGCGGCGATGGACGAGGATCACGCTCTGCGGCCGATTCGAGCCCTCGCCCTTGATCGCGCCGACGAAGTTCAGCGTCCAGTCGAGCGCCGAATCGCCGCCGCCGATGATGACGAGGTTCTTGCGGGCGAAGAGGGCAGTGTTCTTCACGCTGTAGAAGAGCTGCGAGCCCTTGAACTTGTCGATGCCTTCGACGCGCAACTGGCGCGGCTGAAACGAACCCGCGCCGCCGGCGATGAAGACGGTCTTCGCCAGGAAGCGCGTTCCCTTCGCGGTCGCAGCGTGAAAGCGTCCATCGGCCTGGCGCTTGACCTCGGTCACTTCCTGGCCGAAGTGAAATGTCGCGCCGAACGGGTCGATCTGCTTGAGCAGGTTCTCTGTCAGTTCGCGGCCGGTGCAGACCGGGACGGCTGGAATGTCATAGATCGGCTTGTCGGGATAAAGCTCGACGCATTGCCCACCGGCATAGCCGAGCGAGTCGATGATGTGCGCCTTGACCTCCAGCAGCCCGAGCTCGAAGACCTGGAACAGCCCGACCGGGCCGGCGCCGATGATGACGGCGTCGGTCTCGATGCAGCCTGCGTCGCCGCCAACCGCGATCTGCGCGTCGGGCGGAGCGCTGACTCCTGCGACAGCCACGTTCAGCGCTTGAGTTCAGGCAGCTTGCCGGTGCGGTCCTTCCACTCGTCGGCGTCGGGCAGCGCGTCCTTGCGCTTCGTGATGGCCGGCCACTTGCTGGACAGTTCGGCGTTGAGCGGGATCATGTGCTGCTGGTCGCCAGGTACGTCTTCCTCTGGCACGATCGCCGCGACCGGGCACTCCGGGATGCAGACGGCGCAATCGATGCACTCGTCTGGATCGATCGTCAGGCAGTTTGGCCCCTCGCGGAAGCAGTCCACGGGGCAGACGTCGACGCAGTCGGTGTATTTGCAGCGGATGCACGATTCGAGAACGACGTGAGTCATGGATGTGGGGTTGCGGCAGGCTTCGCATGTCTGGACATGGGATGCACGAATCGCCACACGTTGATTTGTTGGGCGCGATTTTAGGGCCTCAGGGTTTTCACCACTGACCCAAGGGCGTCGATCGCGAGGGGTCTTCCGCTAATCTGAAGCAAAGGGCAGGCAGGCGAATGCGGGATTCACCTGCCGGACGGATCGGTGCCTGCTACTTCGCGAGGAGCTGGTTCGCAAGGGCGACGTCTTCGGGCCGCAAAGACCCTGTCGCCTGCCGCAGCCGGACGCCGGCAAGGATCAGGTCGTAGCGCGCCTTCGCCAGATCACGCTGGGTGGTGAAGAGCTGGGTCTGCGCATTCAGCACGTCGAGCGTCACGCGCAGGCCGACCTTGTAGCCGAGTTGCGTCGCTTCGAGTGCGAGCTTGCTCGAGCTTTCTGCCGCCTCAAGCGCATTGACGAGCGCGCGCCCTGACTTGACGGCGAGAAAGCCGGTGCGCGTGCCGAGATCGACGCTGCGTTGCGCGCCGGCCAGGTCGTTGCGCGCTTTCTCTGTCAGGCTGAGGGTCTCTTTCACGCGGTTTTGCACCGCAAAGCCGGAGAACACCGGGATGTTGAGCTGCAGGCCGATCGATGCGTTACGGTAGGTGCCGGGTATCTGCGCGTTGCCGGTGCCGCCGCCGCTGAGGCCGGTGTTGTTGTTGCCGCCGACCGAGCCGACGAGATCGAGCGTCGGCAAGTGGCCGGCGCGCGCCTTCTCGGTCTCGATCTGTGCGATGTCGTAGGCGAGGCGTGCCTTGCGCACGTCGGGGCTGTCGTTGTGGGCGGTGTCCAGCCATTCCTGCACCGTGGACGTCAGCGGTGGAATTACGACCGGTACGGCGAGCGGACGAGGCTCCACGTCGGTCTTGCCGACGAGGGTGTCG
>JBDTSN010000552.1:0-2519 GCA_039931145.1 Burkholderiales bacterium
AACGATCCAGGCGCATACCTCCTCCCCGTACTTCGCGTCGGGCACGCCGAACACCTGCACCGACTGCACCTTCGGGTGGCGGAACAGGAACTCCTCGATCTCGCGCGGGTAGACGTTCTCGCCGCCGCGGATCAGCATGTCTTTCACCCGCCCGACGATGTTGCAATAGCCCTCGGCGTCCATCGTCGCCAGATCGCCGGTGTGCATCCAGCCGTCCCGCACCGCCTCGCGGGTGCGCGCCTCATCGCCCCAGTAGCCCTTCATCACCGAGTAACCCTTGGTGCACAGCTCGCCCTTCTCACCGACCGGCACGACACGGTCCTCGGCGTCGACGATCTTCACCTCGAGGTGCGGCTGGATGCGGCCGACAGTCGACACGCGGCGCTCGAGCGGATCCGTCGTCGAGCTCTGAAACGACACCGGGCTCGTCTCCGTCATGCCGTAGGCGATCGTCACCTCGCTCATGTTCATCTGCGAGACGACGCGCTTCATGGTCTCGATCGGGCATGGCGATCCGGCCATGATGCCGGTACGCAGCGAGGACAGATCGAAGCTCGCGAAGTCCGGATGATCGAGCTCGGCGATGAACATCGTCGGCACGCCGTGCAATGCAGTACAGCGCTCTTCGGCGACGGCGGCAAGCGTGGCGCCGGCCTCGAACGATTCGCCCGGAAACACCATCGTCGCACCGGTGGCGGTGCAGGCAAGCACCGCGAGCACCATGCCGAAGCAGTGGTAGAGCGGCACCGGGATCGCGAGCGAATCGGCCTCGGTGAAGCGCATCGCGAGCGCAATGTAGCGCGCGTTGTTGACGACGTTGTGGTGGGTCAGCGTCGCCCCCTTCGGATTACCTGTCGTGCCGCTCGTGAACTGGATGTTGATCGCGTCATGACAGTCGAGCGCCGGGGCGGTAAGCGGCGCCTTGGCCAGCGCCGCGCGGCCTTGCACCAGCACGTCGCCGTAGTTCAGCATCCCTCCCGTACGCTCGTCGCCGAGACGGATCACGAACTCGAGCGCCGGCAAGCGCGCCGCGCGTAGGGCGCCGGGAGCGCAAGCATCAAGCTCCGGCGCGAGCGTGTGCAGCATTTCGAGGTACTTCGAGGTCTTCAGCCGCTCGGCGCTGATGATCGCGCGGCAGCCGGCGAACTTGAGCGCGTATTCGAGCTCGAACAGCCGATACGCCGGGTTGATGTTGACGAGGACGACGCCGATGCGCGCGGTCGCAAACTGCGTCACGACCCACTCGGCACGGTTCGGCGACCAAATGCCGAGCCGGTCGCCAGCCTTGAGCCCGAGGGTTTGCAGTCCAGCGGCGAGCGCCTCGACTTCGGCGGCGAACTCGGCCCAGGTCCAGCGCACGCCCTGCTCGCGAAACACCGCCGCCGGTCGATCGCCGAAACGGGCCACGGTCTGAGCCAGCAGGGCATCGATCGTCAGATTCGAAAGTGGCGGTTCGGTCGCGCCGCGCACATGCGACATGCCCCCTTTCGGGGCGATGCCTGGCGATGAAGTTTGAGACTTGGCCATACCATTTCCTCCATGTCCGGCCGCGGATCGACGACTTGCAACACCCAGAACGCAGCTTAAGGCGAATGGAAAACCCTCAGGCGCTGCCGCCTCCTCCTCCGCGGCGGCCTCGCGATGTCGTTCGCGGCTCACGGCGGGCTGGGGCCGGATGGCCGGTCCGCGTCCGGCTGGTCGATGCCTGGGGGCGAAATCGGACCGGCGGTTGGTCGAATCTCAAGCCGGCTTTTTATTTTCCTTTTCAGCGGTCGGCGCGCCGGCTTCCTTCCACGCCGTGAAGCCGCCCTCGACGTGCGCGACGCGCTCCATGCCCATGTCCATCAACGTTTTCGTCGCGAGCGCCGAGCGCCAGCCGGCGGCGCAAAAGAGCACGTACTCTTTGTCCTGCGCAAAGACCTCGCGATGGTAGGGCGACTCGGGATCGACCCAGAACTCGAGCATGCCGCGCGGCGCGTGCACCGCGCCCGGGATCACGCCCTCGCGCTCGAGCTCACGTACGTCGCGCAGATCGACGAACTGCACGCCCGGTTGGCCGTGCAGTGCGCGGGCTTGCTCGACGCTGTAGGTCGTCACCTGCACCATCGCCTCGTCAACCAGATTCTTCGCGGTCTTCTTCATCAGAAAGGTCCTTGTTCCAGCCAGCGTTCGATCTGCGTGCGCCGGTCATTGCCCCAGAAAGGTTCGCCATCGACCACAAAGAAAGGTGCACCGAAGACGCCCGCCGCAATCGCCGCGTCATTTTCCTGTTTCAGTTGCAGCTTCCACCGCGGATCGCTCCAGACCAATTCGGCAATGCCTGGCGCAAGGCCGAACTCCTGCGCCAGCGCTTCGAGTGCGGCGTTGTCGCTCGGATCGACGCCGCGCGCGAAGTAGGCACGCAGCCCACTGTGCGCCCAGTCGACGGCGCGCTCGGCATCGGTTGATTTCAGGTACCAGAAAACGCGCGCGGCGTTGTGTGTCGCGACCGGAAACCTCGGCGGGATCGAGAGCGGAAC
>JBDTSN010000553.1:0-2517 GCA_039931145.1 Burkholderiales bacterium
GTGCACGAGCAAGAACCAGGAAACCGACAAGGTCTGGGGCATGCGCCAGGGCGCGCGCGATTACATCGTCAAGCCCGTCGATGCCGACGAGCTGGTGAAGAAGATCAAGGCTTTCGACTGAACGCCTGACTTGCCCGACCCACGAGCTGACCGAATCGATGGCCAACAAGGAAGCCTTGCGTGAACTCCAGACCCGCCTCGCGGAGCGGCTGAAGACGGCGCGCGCCGAGCCCGCTGGCGTCTCCTGGCTCGCCGTCGAGTGCGCCGGCCGCGGTTTCCTGCTGCCGTTGCACGAAGCGGGCGAAATCTTTGCGATGACGGCGATCGTGCCGGTCGCGCACGCAAAACCCTGGTTCCTCGGTGTCGCCAACCTGCGCGGCCATCTGCACGGCGTCGTCGACCTCGCCGCGTTCCTTGGCGTCAAGGGTGCGGAGCGAGTCGGCGAGGCGGCGCGCGAGCGGGTCCAGTTGGTGGCATTCAACGCGTCGCTCGAGCTCAACTGTGCGCTGCTTGTCGATCGCCTCGCTGGTCTGCGCAGCAATGCGCAGATGACGGCTGAGCCGGAGGCGCCATCGACGCGGCCGGACTTTGTCGGCGCGCGCTTTCGCGACGCTGCGGGTCGGTTGTGGCAGGAATTGCGGGTCGCCGAATTGGCGCGTCACGAGTCGTTTCTGAGAATCGTCGGCTGAGCCTGAAAGGTTCAGGCCGATGCGAGCACGAGGGAGTTCCACATGGGTCTGATGGACATGATCAAGGGCTTGGGCAACACCGGCGCGCGCAGCGGCGCAGGTTCCGGGCTTCCAGCCGGGTTCAACGACTCGCAACTTGTCGGCGCGGGCGCGGGCGCTGGTGGCGGCGGCGTGCTGATGCACGCGACGCGCGCCGAGGTCGAGGCCTACAACACGGCGACGATGCAGGAAACCGAGGCGGCGGACACTTCGATCATCACCGAGGCGGCACCGAGCGACTTGGGCGCCTACGCGGACGCGATCGATTCGCAGCCGGCCGCAGTCGCCGAGGTCTCGGCCTTGCCCTTCATCGGGAACAAACCGCTTGCCGCGCAGCAGCGCATCCTCGGCGGCGCGATCGTCGTCGGCATCGCCGGGTTGTTGCTGATGATGTTCCTGGCGCTCAATTCGGCGAGCAAGAGCGCAGCGCAGCTCAACGCGAGCGGACAGGCGCTGATGCAGTCGCAACGGCTTGCCAAATCAGTTTCGCAGGCCGCGATCGGCAACGCCAAGGCGTTCGGCGAAGTGCGCGAGAGTTCGGAAGCGCTTTCGCGCACCGTCTTCGGCCTGCAAAGCGGCGACGCCGAGATCGCCGCCGCCCCGCGAGCAGTGCAGGAGGCAATCGAGCCCCTGGTGCCGCTCGTCGAGCGGGCGACACGCAACGCCAGCATCGTGCTCGCACACCAGAAGGTGCTGACGCAGGTCGCGCAGGCGCTGCAGGCGATCAACCGCCAATCATCCGAACTGCTGCAGACGGCCGAGGGCATCTCGCTCATCAAGTTGCAGCAAGAAGCCACGGCGTCCGAGCTGTCGGCGGCCGGCCAACTCGTGATGCTGACGCAACGTATCGGCAAGAGCGCGAACGAATTCCTGACCGCCGAGGGTGCGAGCGCCCAGGCCATGGCGCTGCTCGGCAAGGACTTGACGTCGTTTCGCGCAATTGCGCAGGGCCTGCTCGACGGCAGTGGTGAGCTTCGCCTGCCGCCAGCCCGCGACCCGCAACTGCGCGCGAGCCTGAACACGCTCTTGAAACAGTATGAAGAGACGCGCGTCCAGGCGGCGGCGATTCTGGACAATCTGCCTGGCCTGCTGGCCGTGCGCAAGGCGCAGGCGGCGATCATTGCCGAAAGCGAGATGCTGCGCCAGGGGCTCGAGGAAGTGCAATCGCAGTTGAGCCTGCAGGGTGGTTTCTCGGGTGCGAAGTTGCTCGCAATGGCGTTCTTTGCCTTGCTGATGGTCGGCGGCGGCTTCGGCTTCCTGCGCCTTTATATGCAAGACCAGGCGCAGCGCGCGGCAGTCGCCGAAACGCAGCGCTTGCAGGCC
Organism: Burkholderiales bacterium; assembly: GCA_039931145.1. Classification (GTDB taxonomy): domain Bacteria; phylum Pseudomonadota; class Gammaproteobacteria; order Burkholderiales; family Burkholderiaceae_C; genus CAIKUF01. The sequence goes on from JBDTSN010000553.1 coordinate 2,052, forward strand.
GAGCGCATGGAACAGGAAGCCAAGCGCGTCAACGACGCCAACCAGGCGGCGATTCTGCGGCTCATGAACGAGTTGCAGTCGGTCGCCGAGGGCGATCTGACACAACAGGCGACGGTGACCGAAGACATCACCGGCGCGATCGCCGATTCGGTGAACTACACGGTGGAGGAGCTGCGCACGCTCGTCTCGCAGGTGCAGGGCACGGTCGGACGCGTGACCGACACGACGCAGCAGGTGGAGGCGACCTCGACCGAGCTGATGGCGGCGTCGAGCGAGCAGTTGCGCGAGATCCGCGACACCGGCGAATCGGTGCTCCAAATGGCGGGCCGCATCAACGACGTGTCGGCCCAGGCGCAGCAGACGGCGCAGGTCGCGCGCCAGTCGCTCGCGGCGGCCGAGTCGGGCCTGCACGCGGTGCAGAACACGATCGGCGGCATGAACTCGATCCGCGACCAGATTCAGGAAA
>JBDTSN010000554.1:0-2516 GCA_039931145.1 Burkholderiales bacterium
TCGACGTCGTTGGCATCGATCAAGGCAAGCGCGCGCAACGCGTGCTCACGTGCCTGCGGCGCTTCGGCGAGCGCGTTGCCCACCATCGCACGCAGGTAGGCTGCGCGCTCGTGATGCACCCAGTTGCCTGCCCGCAGCCAGAAGCGTTCGGCAAGCTGCGCGGCGTCTTGCAACGCGGCGCGCAGCGGCGCGTACATGAGTTCGTCCTGCGGCCTCTCGACGAGGTTCGAGGCGATGTTGTTCGCGCACATAGCAACCGTGGCGTCGAACGGGCCGGGTCGCTGCCAAGCCGCGGCATCGTCGCGCAGTGCGCTTAGCGCCTGCTGCGTGCAGTCGGCCGCTGCCTGGTGTGTGAGCTTGGGAACGCGGTACATCGCGACCGTGAGTCCGACCACATCGAGCGCCATCTGGGGCGATGCGCCGACCGCATCGGCGAGCGACGCGGTGAGGCGCTGTGCATCACTCGCCTCACCGGCAGCCTGCGCCGCTGCCGCGGCCTGTCGCCACAGTACTGCGACCGGCGCGGCGCCGGCTGCATTCAGCAGGTGAGCGTGGCGCAGGTGCGCCTCGCCCCACGCGTCGAATTTCTCGCCGAGGACGTGGTTGAGAAGAAAGGCCAGGCCCGGCAGGCGTTCGGCGGGAAGTTGCGCCGGGTCCAGACAGCGCAACAGCACAGCGGCGCGATCCGGATCGTCGTCGTGGCAGGCGTTGGCATCGTCGAGACGGGTAATTGCGGTGCCCTCATTCATCGTTGCATCCTCCTTCGGGCAAACTGTAGGCGGGGAAGGATCAGATGAGTACAAGGGTATTTATCGACACACCGCTCGGCGTGGACGCCGAACTCGCATTGCCGAGCGGGCCGGCGCGCCACGTGCAGGTGCTTCGCCTGCAACCGGGTGCGCCGCTGCGCTTGTTCGATGGCGAGGGCGGCGAGTGGGACGCCGTCGTCACCCACATGGGGCGCAGTGAGGTGCAGGTGCGCGTCGGCGCGCATGTCGCGGTCGATCGCGAACTGGCGCGCCGCGTCACGATCGCCGTCGGCATGCCGGCCAACGAACGCATGGATACGCTGATCGAAAAGGCGACCGAGCTTGGCGTGGCGGCAATCGTCCCGCTGATGTGCGAGCGCTCGGTGCTGCGCCTGCAAGGTGAGCGCGCAGCAAAAAAACTCACGCATTGGCGCGGCGTGGCAATCGCTGCATGCGAGCAGAGCGGAAGAACCCGCCTTCCGCAACTCCATCCGGTGGCCACGCTTGCCGACTGGCTGAAGACGCTGCCGCCTGTCGCCTCCGACTCGGCAGCGTCGCGTGAGGCGCGATGGCTGCTGAGCCTCGACCGGGAAGCGAATGCTGTTGCTGGCGCGCTCACCGCGCTTGCGCCGGGCAACGACACCTCGATCTGCGTGCTGAGCGGCCCTGAAGGTGGGTTGAGCATGACCGAACAGTCACTCGCGTGGCGCTCCGGCTTCACGCCGGTCGGCCTCGGGCCCCGCGTCTTGCGTGCCGACACCGCGCCGTTGGTTGCCTTGGCGGCGTTGGCCTGCCTCGCCACATGAAGGTGAATTTTCTCAATCATCATCAATAGCTATCACACAAATCAACGCAATTGTCTTTGAGAATGACGAAGGTGACCTCATCATTCCTCTCATCGCGGCCCAAGCCGCACTGACTGGAGAGCCCCATGAGCAACCCTTTTCACGACCCCGCGTCGGTGACGATCAAGAATCTCGAAGCCGCGTTTGCCGGCGAATCGATGGCCCACATCAAGTACCGCTACTTCGCGAAACTCTGCCGCGCCGCCGGCGATGAGGCGACCGCGGCCGTGTTCGAAGCGACTGCCGAGCAGGAACTGATGCACGCTTTCGGCCACGCCGACCTGCTGTTCCCGAAGGCGAACATGACACCCGCCAAAGCGCTCGAACTCGCGATCGAAGGCGAGACCTACGAGTACACCGAGATGTACCCGAGCTTTCGCAATGCCGCCGTCGCCGAGGGCCACGACGCCGCGGTGAAGGAAATCGACGAGCAGATCGCCGAATCGAAGGAGCACGCCGAGATGTTCAAGGCCGTGCTCGAAAAGGCAGCGAAACGCTTCGCCGCCCTCGCCAAGGTCGAGGAGCGTCACGCCAACAACTATCAGGCCGTGCTCGACAAGCTCGCGGCCTGAGAATCAACGCAATCGCAAGGAATAATCATGAAAAGCTACCAATGCATCGTCTGCGGCTTCATCTACGACGAATCGATCGGCATGCCGGAAGACGGCATCGCCCCCGGCACACGCTGGGCCGACATCCCGGCCGACTGGGAATGCCCGGACTGCGGCGTCGCGAAGGCCGATTTCGAGATGGTCGAGATCTAGGATGACGGCCCCAAGACACCTTCGGTGTCGCCCCCCGAGGGGAGCTCAGCACTCTTGGGGCGGCCCGGCGAGGGCTGAGATGACGGCCCCAAGACACCTTGGGTGTCGCCCACCGAGGGGAGCTCAGCCCTCTTGGAGCGGCCCGGCGAGGGCTGAGA
>JBDTSN010000555.1:0-2508 GCA_039931145.1 Burkholderiales bacterium
CGAGGCGGGCCTCGCCGTTGCCGAGATCGCCGGCTTGCACGAAGCCGGCGTCGTGGCGTGACGACGGCGTGCCGCGGCTGCGTGTCGAGTTCGGCGCACGCATGCCTAACCATCACCTAGCCTGATCACTCACCCCAAGGAGACAACATGAGAAAGCAAATTCGATGGACCGCGGTCGCACTGGCCTGCGCCTTCGCCGCCGCTGCGGCACAGGCCGAGATCACGATCGGCGTTTCGCTCGGCACGACGGGCCCGGGCTCGTCGCTCGGCATTCCCTACAAGAACGCGTTTCAGCTGATGCCCAAGACACTCGGCGGCGAGCCGGTGCGCTACATCATCCTCGACGATGAATCGAAGCCCGACGGCGCGGCGAAGAACGCGCGCAAGTTCGTCACCGACGACAAGGTCGACGCGATGATGGGCTCCAACGGCGTGCCCTCGGGCGTCGCGATGGCGCAGGTCGCGGGCGAGACGAAGACGCCGCTCGTCTCGCTCACGCCGCTGCCGCCGCTCGCGCCCGAGCGCGCGTTCTGGACCTTCATCATCCCGCAGCCGACCGAGCTGATGATGAGCGCGGTAGCCGAGAACATGAAGGGCAAGGGCATCAAGACGGTCGCCTTCATCGGCTTTTCGGACACCTGGGGCGACCTGGTCTACAACGCGATCACTGGTCTTGCGCCGAAATACGGCTACAAGGTCGTGACCAACGAGCGCTACGCGCGCGCCGACACGCTCGTCGCCGGCCAGACGCTCAAGATCATGGCTGCGTCGCCTGATGCGGTCGTCGTCGGCGGTTCGGGCTCGCCCGCGGCGACGCCGCAGATCGCACTCGTCGAGCGCGGCTACAAGGGACCGATCTACCACAACCACGGCACCGTCAACCTCGCCTTCATCCAGACTGCGAAGAAAGATGCCGAGGGCGCGATCGCGCCGACCGGTGCGCTGATGGTCGCCGAAGAACTGCCGGCCGACTTTCCGACAAAGGCCGTTTCGCTCGACTTCGTGAAGCGCTACGAGGCCGCCTTCGGCCCCAGCAGCCGCAACGCGTTCGCCGGTTACAGCTACGACGGCATGCTGGTGCTCGACGCCGCGGCCAAAGTCGCACTGAAGACGGCCAAGCCCGGCACGCCGGAGTTTCGCGCCGCGCTGCGGGATGCGCTCGAGCACGTGACCAACGTCATCGGCACGCACGGCGTCTACAACATGACGCCCGCCAACCACAATGGGCTCGACGAGCGCGCACGGGTGCTGGTGCAGGTCGTCGATGGTCAGTGGCGCCTGTTGAAGTGATGGTGGCAATCTCCGTGCCGGCAGTCCGCCCGGCGCGGCGGCGACCTAGGTTTGCGGCCGCACGAGCCGCCTGTCTACACCGCGCGTAGCGGGCCCCGAACATGAACGGCGACATCGCGCTCTGGTTGATCCAGGACGGCGTCATCACCGGCGCGATCTATGCGTTGCTGGCGCTCGCGCTGCTGCTCGTGTTCGCCGTCACGCGCATCATCTTCGTGCCGCAGGGCGACTTCATCTCGCTTGCCGGGCTGACGCTCGGCACCTTGCAGCTCGGGCAGGTGCCGGGGACGATCTACATGCTGCTCGGTGGCGGCGTGCTGATTGCCGTGATGGAGGCGACAGCCGCGCTCCGCGCGAAAGCACCGGCGCGCCTGGTGCGCATCGCTGCCGTCTATCTGCTCGCGCCGGCCGCGATCGCCGCGTTCGCTGCCTGGGCCGCGCCGCGCAAGTTCGACATCCTCGTCCAGATGGCGATCACGCTCGCGATCGTCATTCCGCTCGGGCCGATGCTCTATCGCGCTGCGTACCGGCCGCTCGCCGATGCATCCATACTCGTGCTCTTCATCGCGTCGATGGCGGCGCACTACGTGATCACCGGACTTGCGCTCGCCTTCTTCGGCGGCGAAGGCCTGCGCGCAAGCCCGATCTCGGACGCGAAGTTCGAGCTCGGTATTCTGAAAATCAGCGCGCAAAGCATCTGGGTCGTCGGCGCGAGCCTCGCATGCATGCTGGCGCTGTGGCTCTTCTTCGAGCACACGCTCTATGGCAAGGCCTTGCGCGCGACGGCGATCAACCGGGTCGGCGCGCGCATCGTCGGCATCCCGACCGAGTTCGCAGGCCGGCTCGCATTCATCCTCGCCGCAGCGATGGGCGCGCTCTCGGGCATCCTCATCGCGCCGCTCGCGACGATCTACTACGACACCGGCCTGATGTTGGGGCTCAAGGGCTTCGTCGGCGCAATCCTCGGCGGCATGAGCAGCTACCCGCTCGCTGCGCTCGGCGCGCTCGGCATCGGCCTGCTCGAATCGTTCGCATCTTTCTGGGCCAGCAACCTGAAGGAGACGATCGTCTTTACCTTCATCATCCCGGTACTGCTCTGGCGCTCGCTCGTCTCGCGTCATCCGGTTGTAGAGGACGAAGAGGAATGATTGCGTCGTGCAGCTTCGGGCGCTTTTGCGACATTGCTGTTCGTGGTTCGCGCGCCAACGGCCTGCGCGG
>JBDTSN010000556.1:0-2506 GCA_039931145.1 Burkholderiales bacterium
CGAGCCGAGGCTCGCGGCGTCGAGCAGGTACTCGTCGCACATCATCCGCATGGCGAGCGCGCCCGTGTGCCAGCCGCTCGCAATCAGGCCGCCGTAGGGCGACTCGCGGCCGGCGGCCTCGTCGAGGTGGAAAGGCTGGGGGTCGAAGCGGCTCGCGAAATCGATGATGTCCTCGCGCCGTACCGTCACCGCGCCGAACTCCTGAACCTCGCCGGGTTGGAAGTCCTCCCAGTAGATACTGGGAGCGCGGCGGGGGGCGGATTCGGATTGGGGGGCGTTCATGCGGTGTCGGGCAGGCGTGGCGGGCGGCTCCATGATAGGAGCGCGGCGCGTGCGCCGGTCTCGCGCGTTTGTGCAGCGCAGCATCGCGACCGGCGAACGCGCTCCAACGTACGCCTCAAGTCGTGCGGCGCAGGCGCCGATATCGGTTCGATGACTTTGGACTCGCTTTCGACCCGCGCGCGCCCGTCGGCGGCGCCCGGGCGGTGGCACGCCCGGCTTATCGCCTTCGGGCTCGGGCTGGTGATGTGTGCCGCCGCTGCGGGTGCGGCGGCCGATGAGACGGCAGCGCAGGTGCTTGAGCTCGAGCGCGCCGGCCGCGCCCAGCCGCAGCTGATCGCGTCCCGGCTCGCGAGCCTGATCTCGATGAACCAGGGCGACGCGGCAACCCAGCTCGACGCGCTGATGCTGCAGGGCTGGTTGCTCGCGAGCATGCCGAGCGAGGATGAGGCCGAGGCCGTCGCGCGCGCGCTCGATGCGCGCTTCGTTGCCGACAAGAATCCGCTCGCCCGCGCCGGTGCGTTGCTGGTGCGTGCCAAGCTTGCCGAGCAGGCGGGCAACGTGCCGCGCGCCGATGCGTTGATCGACGAGGCAATCATGCGCCTGCCGCCGGTTACGACGGCGTTGACCCGGCTGCGCTTTCTCGTCGCCCAGGCGCACATCCGCAACAGCGCGAGCAAGCTCGAAGACGCGATCCGCATCGGCCATGAGGCGCTGACGCTGGCCGACGCGCGTGGCGAGGCGTGGCGGCGCGCCGAAGTGAGAGCCGAACTCGCCTACAACTACTATCAGGCGAAGCAGAACGCGCGCGCGCTGAGCCTGAACAATGAGGCGCTCGCTCTCGCGCAGGCGGATGCCGACCCGATGACGCTCGCCCGCGTCAGCACGTCGCAGGCGATCATCCTCGACGCGATGGGCGACATCCAGGGCGAAAAGCGCTGGATGCAGGCGGCGATCGACTATGCGCGCAAGGCGGGGGCGAAGATCGAGGAGGCGCTCTATCTCGCCAACCTCGCCGATTTCTATCTGAAGAACGGCGAATACGCGACCGCGCTGCGCCACGCGCAACAAGCCTTGCCGCTGAACCGCGAACTGAAGAATCTGAACGGTGAGACGGTGGCGCTGGCGAACATCGGACTGGCGCAGATCGCGCTGGGCGAGATCGACGCCGGCAAGCGCAACATGCGGCTGTCGATCGACATCGACGAGCGCCGCGGTTCGGTCACCGGCATGGCGCAGAGTTTTCTCGAGCTGGGTCAGGCTCTCGAGCGCGCTGGCGATCTCGGCGGCGCGGCCGAATCGTTCCACCAGCACCGCACGCTCGAAGATCAGGTCCTGCAGCGCAGCCAACAGAAGGCGATCCTCGAGATGCAGGAGCAGTTCGACAATGGCCGCCGCAACCGTGAGCTCGAACTGTTGCAGCGCCAGAGCGCGATCAAGGGCGAGCAACTCCATGCGCGCGAATTGCAGCAACGTCTGTGGGGACTGGTCGCGGCCTGCGGCTTGTTGTCGCTCGTCGTTGCCGCGCTGCTGATGCGCCGGGTGCGCGACACGAATCGGCGCCTTGCCAACAGCAACGCGCAACTCAAGGCGCACGCCGAGATCGACCCGTTGACGGGGCTTTCGAACCGGCGTCACTTCCAGGCCGCGATGCGCCAGCTTGCCGCCGACGGCAAGTTCAGTGGCACCGTCTTCCTCGCCGACATCGATCACTTCAAGCGCGTCAATGACTGCTGGGGCCACGCGAGCGGCGACGCGGTGCTCGTCGAGATCGCGCGCCGCCTGCGCGCCGTGCTGCGCGAACCCGATCTGATCGTGCGCTGGGGCGGCGAGGAGTTCCTCGTCGTCGTACGCGCGTTGAGCCCGGAAGCGGTCGAGGCGCTTGCGCAGCGCATGCTCGACGTCGTCGGCGCAACGCCCGTCGTCCACCAGGAACGGGTGATGTCGGTCACCGCGTCGATCGGTTATGCGACCTTCCCGATCGAGCCAACGTTGCTCGCCGTGTCGTGGGAGCGTGCGATCAACCTCGTCGACACAGGGCTCTATCTGGCGAAGGCGCACGGCCGCAATCGCGCCTACGGCGTGCGCATGCTCGTTGCAAACGACGAGCAGCAGTTCGACGCGATCGCGCGCTCGCTCGAGAGAGCATGGCAGTCGGGTGACGTTGCGCTCACGCTGCTCGAGGGACCGGGCCGCGGCGAAGAAAGCAAGGCCGACGCGCTGCCTC